>NZ_JBAELF010000009.1:0-10962 GCF_056211015.1 Candidatus Egerieousia sp. | reverse complement strand
AGGTACGAATTTTTTTCGAAAAGACTCGAAAATGAGTCGGCAAGTTCACACACAATCCTCAATTACAGCCATCATCTGTCGCTTCTGTGCAATCACTTTGACCGTCTGCCGGAGGAAATCTCCGAGTCCGAATACACGGACCTACTTCATAATCTTGAAAATTTTGCCGACAAAGTTTAGGCAAATATTGCATGTTTCTATGACGTGGGAGCCCTGCAGGCCTATAAAGGCTATAAATAAGCCTATTCCGGCACCGATGGCATTCTTGAGACTTACAGGGATGGAATTCACTATCATTGTCCTGGCTTTCGTGGCCGAAAGAATAATAAACATGATTCCCTCTATTAGCACGGCAGTGAGTGCGAATTGCCAGGTCTGATGCATCGATATGCAGACAGTATACACAAAGAATGCATTCATACCCATTCCCGGAGCGAGTGCAAATGGCTTTTTGGCATAAAATGCCATAACGAGCGTGGAAACCACTGCGGCCAAAGCCGTTGCCGTAAACACCGCGCCTTTTGGCATATCGGGAAGTGCTCCGTAGCAGGTTCGTACCAAGGCCGTTCTCTCTCCGCTATTCTGACGTTTCAGAACGGAGAAATAGCGGACAACGAACGGAGGGGTGGTGTTCTGGGAATACTGGCAGATTGAATACTTGCTGATTTAAGTTCTTCCGGAACCATATTGCCGCCTGTTGCCCAGACAATGTGTGTGGCATTGTCCATTTTATCCTCCAGCTGATTCTCAGCAATATACCTTTGACCCTCCGCAGTAGTGTGCAAGGCGAGCACACCCTGATAGGCTGCGCATGCGCTAGGCTCTATGAAGATTCGCTCGGATTTCCAAAGCATTTTCAGATACTCTCCCAGACGGCTGTCATCAACAGTAGCCTCTCCGCTGAGCAGGGGATGTATGATTCTGCCTACCAGGGCCGATGGTCTTCCAACAGCCAGGCCGTCGGCCTGTGTCCGGCCGCTCAGGCCAAGGTCCTGAACCGAGATTCCGTTGTAGAGACCGGAGGCAAGCCCCGCCAGCATGCACGGAGCCTGAACAGGCTCAACAAGGAAGCAATGAACATTGTTACCATATATAAGTTTCAGGCCGTAAATGATACCTCCCGGTGCGCCTCCAACGCCGCAGGGAATGTAAACAAAAAGCGGATGTTCGGAATCAACCGCAATGTTCATTGAATCAAGCTGCGCTTTCATCCGCTCACCCGCAACGGCATAACCGCAGAACAGATCACGGGAATTCTCATCGTCAACGAAATAGCTTGAAGGATCGGCATCGGACAATCGGCGGCCGTTCTGCACTGCCTTGCCATAATCTCCCTCATACTCAACAACCTTTGCACCACGCTCACGCAACAGGTCCTTCTTCCATTGCTTGGCATCATTTGACATGTGGACTATTGCCTCATAACCAAGTGCCGAACTCATTATGCCTATGCTGAGTCCCAGATTGCCTGTGGAACCCACCTGTATCTTGTGCCTTGCAAAGAACTCACGGGCATCTGGCTCCGCCAGCCTCAAAACATTTTCTCCATGCTCCGCTGAATATTCCTCCTGGATACCGGCTTCCTGATTCCCGTTCTTGGAACCACTGTTTTTGTCAGAAACTGTAAGGAAACCGCCGGCAATAGCCAGATCCTCCGTATGTTTGAGCACCTCGTAAATACCTCCCCTGGCCTTCACTGAACCCGATACCGGAAGATGGCTGTCCATCTTGAGCATCAGTCTGCCCTCGATTTTGTTTGCGGAGTCCACGGATCCGACCTCCGGGTTCGAAATAGCTGATACAGCTCTTGAACATAATATCCCGTTAATGGCGGCCTTCATAGCGGGAGTTTCACGCAGCGGTGATTCAATGATGCCTTGTGAAGGCGCAGTTTCCGGAAAATAATGCATAATCAGCGGAGCGAATCTCTTCAAACGCCCGGATGCCTCCCGCACCATTTGCGGAGTAACCTCACACGTCTTGTTTTCAACGCTGGATTCATTTGTTCCACACAAGGTCTTACCGGATGACTTCAGCGAACTGCATTCCCTTGCGTCATTAATCCACAGAAATTCCTCAGCCGCTGCCACTCTGGCCAGCACCGGTCTTTCCTTTATCAAATTCTCGAACATATTACTGTCACAAACAATATTATTAATTTTTGCATCACAACTCCGGGTGCAAAACAAGTGTTTTTGCACCCCAATTGCCCTCCAGAACCCATTCCGGGTGCAAATCAAGCGTTTTTGCACCCCGTTTCACAACCATTGCTCATCCAGCCGCCGTTCAAATAACTTTTCTGGGGCCAGAAGCCCGTTTCCAGCATTTTCACTTTGGTTTGTGGCGGAAGGCACTGGAATATAAAGTGCCTTCCGCTTATTCCCGGGTGCAAATCAGGCGAGACTCACCCTGCCATTCTCAAGACGGTAGCGTTCGCCAGTCTGCGGGCAGGTGGCGTACTGTACGGATGAGGCTGAAGCAGCAGAAGAAGCAGTTTCAGGGCCATCGCAGTAGAAAATCAATCTGGCTCCGTTGCGGCTTATCCAACCCTGCTGCCTTGCAGGATTTCCTACCATCAGGGCGAATGCAGGGACATCTCTGGTGACCACGCTGCCGGCCCCTATCAGCGCATATTCGCCTATATTGTGGCCGCAAACGATGGTTGCGTTGGCGCCTATGGATGCTCCGCGGCCAACAAGAGTCTTCCTGTACTCATTCTTGCGGCTTACGGCACTGCGCGGATTAATGACGTTGGTGAAAACGCAGGAAGGGCCGAGGAAGACATCGTCCCGGCACTCGACTCCTGTATATACGCTCACGTTGTTCTGAATCTTCACGTTATTTCCAAGAACAACGCCGGGGCTCACCACCACGTTCTGGCCTATGTTGCAGTTCTCCCCTATCCGGCAATCAGACATGATATGGCTGAAATGCCAGATTTTTGTTCCTTTGCCAATGGTGCAGCCTTCATCTACGTATGACGATTCGTGCACGAAATATTCTCCGCTTTCCTGTGCCATATATTCACTTATTATTTCCTTATACTTTTATTATCGCTCTTTTTCCCGCTCACCCAGTCCGGCCAGGCCAGTTTGTAAGTGAGGTCAATGATCTGCCCTTCGCGTCTGCTCATGTATGAAGTCTGCCTCAACGGCGAGCGCTTCAACGGATTGGGCAGACATGCTGTGATCCGCGCGGCCTGTGAGAGAGTCAGTTTTGCAGCACTCTTCCTGTAATATTTCTGTGCAGCCGCTTCCACACCGAATATTCCCGGCCCCATTTCTGCAACATTCAGATATACTTCCATTATGCGTTCCTTGCCCCAGATCTTTTCAATGAGGAAGGTGTAATACAGTTCAAGGCCTTTCCTGAACCAGGTGTGGGAGCCGAAGGTGAACACGTTCTTTGCAGTCTGCTGGGAAATAGTGCTCGCCCCACGAAGTCTCTTTCCTCTCTCGTGCTCCTTCAGGGCCTGCTTTATTGCCGTTGTGTCAAAGCCGTTGTGCGTTGGAAACAGATTGTCCTCGCTTGCAATTACAGCCTTTATCATATTGCTGGAAATATTGCCGAGCCCTACCCAGGTCTTGCGAGTCTCGTACTTGCTGTCATCTCTGTACTCTATTGAGCGCTTTATCATAAGAGGAGTCACCCATACGGGAACCCATTTGAGAACCAGCACAAACAGGACGCTCAGCAATATGAGTGCCAAAGGAAGTTTAATAAAAAGGAATCTGCGGAACTTTCTCATGGTCTTCCGGTTTACATCAGCCCAGCCTTGAGCCGGCAAGATCAGACAGTTCGGACCTCTCTCCCCTGCTCAGATTCACGTGAGCGAAAATCTGTTCGCCAAAGAGTTTGTCGGTAAGGTGAACCAGACCGTTTGACCAACGGTCTAGATAAGGATGCTCAATCTGCTGCATATTGCCGGTGAACACCATTTTCGTTCCCTCTCCCGCACGGGTAATAATGGACTTCACTTCAAAAGGGGTCAGGTTCTGGGCATTATCAACAATAAGGAAAACTTTAGAAAGCGAACGTCCCCTGAGCAATGAGAGTGGAACCATGCTTACCAGACCCTTTGTCATATAAGAATCGAGTTTGTCTGAAAGTGCGGAGTCATTCCTCAGATTTTTCCTTATCTCTTTCAGATTGTCCTCCATTGGAAGCGAGAACAATTTATACATCTGGTCAAAATCAATGTTCAAAGCCAGATGTTCCTGCTCCGAACCGGCAGTGCTTTCAGTTTTGCAGGCCACCATCACCAGGTCATACCTGTCAAGTTGAGATATGCCGCTGGCCAGAGCCAGGAGAGACTTGCCGCTGCCTGAAACACCAGTCAATGACACAAGTGATATATTGCTGTCCGTAAGCAGATCCAGTGCGAACTTCTGCTCTATATTCCTTGGTTTTATTCCACAGACATCCATGACACGGATTGGCTGGATCAAGTCGTATCTCTTATTGTAACGTGCAAGAAGATCCGGCTGGCGTTCCCCATTTCTCGCAGGCCTGAATATCCTGAACAACTGATTTGCTGCAATGTCCATTGAAGATGGTAGATTGCGTTCAATCTCCGCAGACTTAACACCCGCTTTCTCGATTCTTTCAAGCACATCCTTCCCCACCCCCTTTACAGTAACGATTCGCGCCTCGTTCTGAACAATCTTCTCCTCCTTTATATGATCGGACAAATAATCCTGCGAAAGCATTCCAAGCGCACGTGCCTTGAGCCGCAGATTCACGTCCTTGCTCACCAGACCAACCACCTTGTCCGGATTCCGGCTCTTCACCCACAATGCAGTGGAGAGTATCCTGTGGTCCTGAAAATCATCCATGAAGCAATCCTTCAGCTCCGGCGGGAACGGATGATTGACCTCAATGGCCAGCTTGCCAAGGCCGTTGCCCAATGGGAAGCCCTTGTCCACACTATACAAACGAGGATCGGATATTCTGTCAATCAGACGAACGAACTCCCTTGCATTGTAATTCACAGTACCGTTACCCTTCTTGAACTTGTCAACTTCCTCAAGAACCGCAACAGGAATCACCAGATTGTTTTCCTGAAAATTGTAAATACTCCTGTAATCGTGAAGAATCACATTAGTATCAAGAATGAAGATTTTAGTCATGATTGCTCAAGTTTGGCCATTTAACTTGTAAAGTTAGTTCATGCCGTTCTGAATTGCAAGACAAAAAAAAAGAGAACGACTTCAACAATCGTTCTCCTTGGAGTGGGAGTAATAGGATTCGAACCTATGACCCCCTGCTTGTAAGGCAGGTGCTCTAAACCAGCTGAGCTATGCTCCCGTTTGGGACTGCAAATGTACATCAATTTTTTGAAATCACAAATTTTATCATGAAATTTTCACCAAAATCCCTATTAGTATTATTTTTGTGTCCGCAGTCAAGCATCAGAACTTATGACAGAACAGGAATACAATATCCAGATAGATTACATTTTCAACAGATTCCCGAGTTTCCAGAAAGTTGGCGCCTCCGCCTACAAGCCTGGAATAGAATCCGTTAAGGAGCTGGTGGAACAATTGGGAAATCCACACGGGCGTTTCATGTCCGTCCATATTGCAGGAACCAACGGCAAGGGTTCCACCAGCCACATAATTGCCGCCGCACTGGCATCCGCAGGCTTGAAAGTGGGCCTGTTCACATCACCGCATCTGATTGATTTCAGGGAAAGAATAAAAACCAGCACTACAGACGGGACATTTGAAATGCTCCCCAAGGATTTCGTCTATAATTTCATAAAGGACAACAGACGGCGTTTCGAGGAACTCAACGTCTCTTTCTTTGAAATCACCACGGCAATGGCATTCTGCTGGTTTGCACAATGCAAGGTGGACATTGCCGTGATAGAGTGCGGTCTGGGAGGACGTCTGGACTCCACAAACATAATCACTCCTGTACTGAGCATAATCACCAACATAGGCCTTGACCATTGTGCCCTCCTTGGCGATACCACTGAAAAGATTGCCGCAGAGAAGGCCGGCATAATCAAGCCAGGTGTTCCTGTTGTCATTGGCGAGGCTTCCGGTGTTGCACAGGTTTTCAAGGACAAGGCGCAGGCCGAGGGCAGCAGCATATATTTCGCAGAGGACACGGATTTTGAACAATTTGAAGAAACTCTGCGGAAAATGGACCTTGGCGGAGCCTGCCAGCGCAGGAACCTGCGCACCGTTCTATGCTCCCTGAGCATCCTCAACCCACTCATTTCCAGCATCCTCCCCCACTCGGGCGATAGTTCCACTACTCCAGCAGGGAAGTCAGTTTGTAAAACTATCGCCAGTGAAGAACGGTCCGCAATAGAAAATGCGGCAAGGACAACAGGTCTTCATGGAAGATGGGAGATATTGAGCAGGGAGCCGTTCATGGTCTGCGATACCGGCCACAATCCTCACGGTTTCGCACTGCTGGGCAGGCAGATCAGGGATGAATATGAAAAATGGAGAGGAAGCCATCCGGGAGCAAGGCTTATTATGATATTCGGTGTTATGGCGGACAAGGACCTTAATACAATTGTTGATTATCTGCCAGTGGATGCGGAATATATATTTGTATCGCCAGGCACTCCAAGGGCTATGAAGGCGAAGGTCCTTGAAGACAAAATGATGGAACTCGGTTTCAGATCCTTCAGAAAGCCGGAATACAACGGCCGTGGCATTGTGTTTGATTGCGAAGGAAGAATAGCCGTTGTATTGTCTCAATACAGGGAAACAATGAGAGATGATGATTTCGTTTTCATAGGCGGAAGCACCTTTGTAGTGGCGGAAGCTTTGGAATGGTTCGAGGCCGGGAAGAGCGTGGAATCATAATCATGATTGAAAAGAATCCGCGGATTACAAAAAAAACGAATAAAAAATTTGGAGTATCAGATTTTAGTGCTACATTTGCGATCCCAAACGGGAGCATAGCTCAGCTGGTTTAGAGCACCTGCCTTACAAGCAGGGGGTCATAGGTTCGAATCCTATTACTCCCACAGAAGAAGAAACCGACCTTATGGCCGGTTTTTTCATGCCCTTCCTGCAATCCAGTCCTCATTGACATTACGGCTCAGGTGCAAAATTCGGATTATGCGTAAAACCCTGTGTTCATGTATAAACAGTTTGATTTTACCTCTCGAACATAGCGGTCTTATTCACGGTTTGTTTCAGCATCCGCTGTTCGAACTATAAAATGCTCAAGCAGTGTGCTCAATGCACTTCATTGCTTTGTATTGAGCACAGTAGTCAAAAATCACTACTGATAATCAATGAATTACGAATTAGAGGATGCTCAATACCCTTATCCAATCGGGTATTGAGCACAGCAGACGCAGTATCACGATTGATTGGTTATACGAAGTTGCGTGGACGAAACGGTCAGGAGGCACATCAGCAGCGGTTCAGAGTGAAGCATGCATATGAATCTGCGAACGTGAAAAACACCTGTCCACGCAAGGCCGTCAAGAATGCAATGTGACAGCGGTCGCTTGGACAGACCCCACCCGAAAGGGCCCACCTGTCCACCGGAGCCTTGCAGTAATGCTCTCCGGCAAGGTTAGCATGGACAGGTCTTTTTCGGGTAGTGTTGTAAGATGCTAACGTCTTCGAGATGTTTGCTGACAATATGAAAATTTATTAGCTTCGCAGACAATAAAGCTTATCATCACTGCAATCATATGTATGCTGTACAAAAGGGGCAAGGCAATGATTGTTAAGAAATACTTTTAAAAAGATGCTTAAAAAACATACAACAACGCTGATAGCGGCAATATTGGTTGCGTGCATGAATCATGTAAGTTACGGGCAGGATGCAGCTTCTTCTGATAAAGCAGCCAGGGCATTGGCTCAGCAGATTGTTCAGGAAGCCGAAAAATACCTTGGCACAAGATACCAGTCAGGAGGAAAAGGACCTGACAGTTTTGACTGTTCAGGTTTCACATCCTTCATATACGAAAAGTTCGGCTACACTCTGTCCATAAACTCGGTATCTCAGGCTACAGATGGCAAGGCTGTACAGGCAAGCGCTTCGGATGGCTGGAAAAACATGCAGGCCGGCGACCTTGTAATTTTCTGTGGAAGATCCATTTCAAAGACACCGGGGCACGTTGGAATTTGTACAGGGCCGGCCAGAAAAGGCAGTGGATTCGAATTCATTCACGCAGCAAGCAGTGGGGTGAGATTTTCAAACATTGATGAACCCTATTATGCTGCACGGATACTTTGCGTCCGAAGAATTCTTCCCGATTACACCGGAGGCACTGTTGAATCACTGGAATCACTTGAAGGTCTGATAATTGACGATGAATGCAGGATAGTTCTTCTGCCGGATGGGAAATGGAAATTTCAGAGGAGGCATGACAGGAAAGCCAATTCAAAACTTGAAAGAAGAATCATTCTGCAACCTGATGGCACATGGATCACCATGCCGGTACAGGATGAGATTGCAGGCAATTCCACCGGCACCGATATTGAGGAAGATAATGAAAATGGAAACATTCTCAAGGAAAACGAAAATACGGTTGTAAAGGATGACAAAGCGGAAAAACCAAAGAAATCAGGAAAAGCCAAATATCACAGAATCAGGAAAGGAGACACGCTGTTCAGCATTGCCAGGAAGAATGGCACCACGGTGGATGCAATTTGCAAGCTCAACAGGATATCCAGCAATGAGATATTGAATATAGGCCAGGAGATCAGAGTACGCTGATACTCACAAGTAAAAAAAATCAGGCGGTTGGAAAGATTTCACAACCGCCTGATTTTCATTTATAAGCATTACTGCGCATTATTTTGCCTCGTTAGCCTTGATTGCGGCCTGCGCCATATTGAGCTGCCTTTGACTGAAATATGAGAATCTGTAAGAAAAGGTGTCGGTTGTCTTGGAGAAGTTCAGGCTGTTGAACATGTTCCTCAGGACGTCGCTTGTGCGCAGGAGGTCCTGCAGGAGCGGCGACTTCATCGTTTCACCCTCGGCCTTCCATCCGAGCCTGGCCATCTCGGACTCGAAGCATCTCTCCTCGACCGTGGAGCGCAGGAACTTGGAAAAAACGCCTTCACCGGAGCAATATTCAGGAAGGGCTTTCATGATTCATGCGGTTACGCCGGGAACGTGCTTGGGCAATCGGAAATTATCTGTATCTTTGCATAAGTTCGGATTATTTATACTTTGATAATCAATAGCAAAATACAATATGACAAAAGTACAACAAAGCGTCTATGTGTCTCCTCAGGCGGAGACAATAGAAATCAAGACTCAGGCCATCATCTGCCAGAGCGGTCAGTCGTTCGGACTTGGTAACGACACCTTTACAAGTGGTGATTCAGAAGATCCGTGGAACGAATAATAGGAGGCGCAGAAATGAAAAAGATTACACTTTTTGCCATAACGGCATTATCATTGGTACTGACCTCCTGCAGCAAGGAGCAGATACTTTTTGAACAGGAAAAAGGTAGAACATTTTCTATGACACTCAGCGCAAGCGTCAATGAGACAAAGGCTACAATGAGCGATGAGTGGAAATTCACATTCTCAACTGGCGACAAGATATCACTCACCAACAATCAGCTGACCGCCGGCACATACTATGAACTCACCTGCGGTTCTGACGGCAATTTCACAGGTACAGTTACCGCTCCGTCTGCGGCGGCAAACTGGTATGCATATTATCCGTCCAACAACGTATCGCTTGCCGGCCAGACCGGCACACGGACAGGCACGGCCGCATATTGCGCCCTCGCAGGCAAGCAGGAGAATGTAGCCGCTGATTCCAAGAACCTGAACATACCCTCAATTTCCAGACAGCCATCCTTGTAATCGACAACAAAAAGGGCGCATTGGACATAAACGTCAAAACATCTGACGGCAAATGGTTGTCAGGTTTTGCCGCAACGACAAATGCCGCGACCTTTGGTGTTACTAAGAGTGACACAAAAGTCAGCCTGTTCACGGCCTCTGCCGCTGGTACTCACTATATTGTAGTACCTGCAGGAGAAAAGATTGCCATCTATGACGGAGATAACAAAATCAAGGAGACCAAGGATGCCGGACTTTCAGCAGGCAAGTATTACAACATCTCCGTAGCAACGCCGTCGCCTGTCCTTCCTGACGGCGCGTTACCAGGCGTTTTCAGCGTCAGCAACTCCAAGAAGGTATATTTCTCGAAGGGTAACATGTATTGGGATGGCGATTCATTCGAGTTCGAGACCAATCAGTACTACTATCCGACGACTTGGAGCGATTCTCACGTGAGCCATCTCTATTGGAGCAAGTCCGAATCCGTAGCCTATGCATCGTCATACAGTGAATCGGGCACAAGTAAAAACGACGTGCTCTTCACTAATGCTACAGTCGAAACAGCTAAATCTGATTTTACCGTGAACGGCGTAACCGGAAAATATCGCACACTCTCCATGGACGAGTGGACGTATCTATTCAACCACCATGTAAAGAAATGGATTACAGTATGCGGGATAAAGGGTTATGCTTTGGCTCCTGATGGAGTTTCTGCGGATGCCATTTCGGATTCTTACATAAATGACACAGCTTGGAAAACCGCGCAGGATGCCGGAATAGTCTTCCTTCCCGTTGCGGGCTTCCGCGATGGGACCGATTTCGGTGATACCGGCGGGTACGGCTACTATTGGTCTTCTTCCGCTTCCTCCGGCTCTACCAACAACGCGTACCGCTTGCGCTTCTATAGCGTCGACGTCATCCTCGACGATATTTCCGATGGCCGAAAAAACGGCGAATCAGTTCGCCTCGTCACAGATTGTGAGCAATGAATCGCAATGTATTTGCATAATCCCAATATGATGCATACGCTGGTAGGAGGGAACCCCAACAGCGGGAATGTGAGAGAAACGATGTTCCTCTGTTGGACGAAGTATTCCTATGACGTGGTGGAGTCTCCAATATCAGATTTCGAGATAGACAATATAACCTTTGAAGTTGGCGGCAGGAAAAAGG
>NZ_JBAELF010000008.1:0-1518 GCF_056211015.1 Candidatus Egerieousia sp. | reverse complement strand
AAATACAGTTCGAGCGGCTAAGAACCGCAGAAGTATATGTTTCCGGATTAAAGATTTCCGATCTTGACCTCTATATCTTTGATGCCCTAGGGGACCTCATTATATGCGATGAGGATAACACTTCCGAATGCTACTGTTCTTGGGTCCCGGTCCTCTCAAAGACATACACCGTAATGGTTGTAAACAGAGGAATATTGCCTAATGGTTATTCAATATGGACAAACTAGAATGTAATATGCGAAACTTGAGTCACCCAATCTTCGGCCGTTTAATGATGGCTTTGTTGTGTGTATTTATGCTCACAGGATGCCAACAAAGCCGGCTTGAAAATTTTGTCAGCAGAGTAAATTATCAATGTCCTTACTACCTTGAGGGGGGATGGTATTTTAACCAAATCTACATTGACTACGATGAAGGAGCAGTTGTCCTAGACATAAGGCAGGACAACGAATTGGGGCAAAGCATTTATGGTAGTGTGCTTGGATTGACCGGTGCAATAGGAATGAACACCTATGTTGCAGACCAGTTCCTTCAAGAAATGCGTGGAGACGGAAACTATTCCAAATTTTTAACACTCTGCAGAAATACAGGCGCTGATATAATATTCGATATCTGTGGAGAAACAATAAGGATAGATAGCTGGAAACTATAGCAACATCCCCTGTTTCTCATTCATAACTCGGCAAAAAGTCGGCAAAAATTTTACAAGACAAGAGCCAAAGCATTGAAATTCAATACTTTGGCTCTTAAAAGCGTGCGCGAGATGAGACTCGAAAAAGCGAAATTTGCAAACCGCCATACAGCCTATTCCGAGGCTTATTTTTAAAGTAAAGCATTGATATAGCATACTTTAAGCGGATGCTATATTTCTCTGTACTTGTCACCATATTTCAAAATAATTCAGTTAAGTCGCCAAAAAGTCGCCAAAAATTTGTAGCTTTGCAGTAGATACGAATTGAATATGGCGACTATTGTTTACACTATTTCTCCAAAGACAGACAAACTTCTTTGTAAGCACGAGATTCTGGTCCGCTTCTTTCACGGAACAATCAATCTTCGCGGAAAGACCAGAATGTTTACTCTTGAAGAGAACTGGGACCAGGAGCGGCAATGCAACAAGATTCCTAAGATCCGCGTTATGATAGCGGACAAGAAGGATATTGTAAGGGAACTGAACGAGCAGAACGGTCAGTTGAAGGCTCTTGGACAATTCATTATGTCGGAATTCCTTGAATCCGGTGGTGGAAAAGATTCTCTCGGGAAGGATTGGCTGAAGGATGTGCTTGAGAAATTCAAAACGAAGGATATTGTCATTGAAGAGGGAGAAGAGGCCGAGATTGTAAAAAAGGAAACAATGCTCGATGTATTCACCCGCTACATTGACAAAGAGCACAATATGGCGGACTCGCAGCGCGTGCAGCACCGTGTTATTCATCGCGCCCTTCATCGGTTCACTCTCTATACCGGCATCAGTATCGAGTTCGAAGATTTCACTGCGGACACCCTGCGCGAGTTGGA
>NZ_JBAELF010000007.1:0-9839 GCF_056211015.1 Candidatus Egerieousia sp. | reverse complement strand
TGAGATTGAGGTTGGATATGATCAGGGGACTCCTCCCCCTCCTCCTATTCCCCCTCTACCTGAACCTCGTAAAAGGGATACAATTCCATATTAGTCCTGGAAAGGCGCTATGGAGATTCTCTCACAGGCTGAAAGATTCATAGAATCTCAAGGTTTTCATCTGTTGACCAAGGAGGATATTCCCAAGTTCGCACGTTGTGCGGCGGAATCATACGGGAGCATTGCCTATGCGCTCGATGATTACTTTGTCGGACACCCGTGCACCAAGGATGAACTGTGGGAGATGTGGCCCTTCAATCTGAAATACTTCTATTCCAGAGCGCTCATATATTCAGACAGTCCGGAGTGCAATGCCTGGATGCTTTGGGTCCCTCCCGGGTGCAAGGGTGTCTCGGTGATTGATTTCATACGCTACGGAGGAATCCGCCTGACTCTCAAGCTGGGTCTTCCCGCTATGAAAAGAATAATGCATTACGAGGACTACAGCGCGTCCGTGAGACTGAACGCTACTGGCGGCCGAGAGTGGTACTTGTACAATCTGGTCGTAAGACCGGAAGCGCAAGGGCAGCATCTTGTGGGTAAACTTCTGAGACCGATGCTGGAATACTGTTCACAGACTGGGAGACAGGCATATCTTGAAACCCATTCGGAAAAGAATGTGGGGATATACAGGCACTTCGGCTTCGAGGTGGTGAGCGATGCCCCCATCCCCGGAACGGAGGTGACCCATTGGGGGATGGTGAAGTAGGGTAAATCCCTTGAACAAGGATAAAGATGGGACGTAGGCAAAAATCAAGTCTTTGATTTGACCTGAGCCGACAGCAATTTCGGAAACGGCTGATTCTGATTCAAATATTGCCCTGGAGGTATTCGATTATGCCTTCAACGTGTAGGTCAACGATTGCTTGTTTGCCGGTACGGCTGCTGATGTAGGCCAGCGAGTCCCTTGAATCCATATAACCATTTTCGGTAAGGCAAGCAGCGCATTGGGAGTTTACGCAGCTTGCCAGCTCTTTCAGGGGGATGTCCGTTTCTTCCGGAACAAGGAGTTCGGCATCATAGCCCCGGTCCTGAAGGTCGGCGACGGGTCAGTTGCGGGCAGCTTTGGCAAAAATGATTGGCGGGGGCGTGAGAAATGAAATATTTCTGCATATTATGAGTATTTATGCGTATATTTGCGGTGAGAAATGAATAATTATGCAGAAAACAATTAGACAGAATGCGATTGCAAAAGCAATAACTGATGGTAATATTCACAATCAGAATGAGTTGCAGGAAATTCTCAAGGCTTCCAGAATTAATGTGACCCAATCAACATTGTCACGCGATCTCAAGGAAATGAAAATCATGCGCCTGCCGAATGCGGATGGGGAGTATGTGTATGCTCTGCCGCTTGAGGCATCGATGGCCGGTTTGTTGGATGACAGCATACAGAGCAATGCGCCAGGTAAGGAGGCTGCTTCATCCTATGGCAACCCGGAATTCTCCGGCAGACACAGGATAAAGGTGCGGAGCATTGAGTTCTCATCGCTCTTTGCCGTAATAAAGACTGCGCCTGGTTTTGCAAGTGCTGTTGCGGCAGTCATAGATGATAACAATATCAAGGGAATCATGGGAACGATAGCAGGTGATGATACCATTCTTGTCATGATCAAGGATGGATTCACGCAGCCGCAGATTGTGTCCAATCTTTCCACATATATTTCAGGACTTTCATAAAATAATAAGGGACAATGGGCAAAGTGATTGTCAATGGTATAAAAGTGCTGTTCGCAGGGCAGGAGCATTTGAAGTATGCGAAGGATGTTTCCGACACCATTGAGGAGGCAACAAAGGACAAGAATTCCGGTCTGGCGAAAAGGACCGTGGAATATATAAGTGAAAAGATAGCGGCCGGGAAAGGCATTATTGCTCTGGACGGTGACAAGTTCGCCGGTTTCTGCTACATAGAGTCGTGGGAACATAACTGGTTCGTTGCCAATTCCGGACTTATAGTCAAACCTGAATACAGGGGGATGGGCTTGGCCAAAGCCATTAAGAAGCAGGCTTATGAATTGTCGCGCCTGAAATTTCCAGGAGCGAAGATTTTCGGACTCACCACCAGTCCGGCAGTCAGGAGAATCAACGAATCGCTTGGATATAAATCAGTTCCGTACAAGGAAATAACCACGGATATCAATTTCTGGAAGGGTTGTGTGAGCTGTGTTCATTATGAAACCCTTTGTAGAAACGGTTTTGAGGATTGCTATTGTACCGGGATGGTTTTTGATCCTGATGGAAAATAATCCTGCTCAAGTGGGGAACATCAACCCTCGCTAGAATACATTCAGAAAGGGGTAAACGTTTCCTGGCATGCTGAAATGAGGTGGACGGGATACAGGTATCACCTTTATAGTCCAATTTGAGGCTGGCGCGCGTTCCCTGCTTTGGCAAAAGAGTTGAATACAAAGAGATGAACAAAGAGGATTGAACAAAGAGGATTGAACAAAAAGAGAAGGGAAAAGATTCTAAATAAAACGATAAAATTAAAAGTATAGATATTATGGCTAAGAAGAAAGTTGTTGTCGCATTCAGCGGCGGACTGGATACATCGTTCACGGTAATGTATCTGGCAAAGGAAAAAGGTTATGAGGTATATGCTGCGTGTGCGAACACCGGTGGCTTTTCCGCCGAGCAGCTCAAGGCCAATGAAGAGAATGCATACAAACTGGGAGCGGTGAAGTATGTAACGCTTGATGTGGCGCAGGAATATTATGAAAAGAGCATCAAGTACATGATTTACGGCAATGTGCTTCGTAACGGTACCTATCCTATCTCAGTTTCATCTGAAAGGATTTTCCAGGCACTGTCCGTTGCAAAATATGCAAAGGAGATTGGTGCCGATGCCATTGCGCACGGTTCAACGGGCGCAGGTAACGACCAGGTACGTTTTGATATGACCTTCCTTGTTGCCGCTCCCGGTGTTGAGATAATCACTCTTACCCGTGATATGGCTCTGAGCCGCAATCAGGAGATTGAGTACCTTCAGAAAAACGGCTTCCCTGCAGATTTCCAGAAGCAGAAATATTCATATAATGTCGGCCTCTGGGGAACTTCCATCTGCGGTGGAGAAATTCTTGATTCAACACAGGGGCTCCCTGAAACCGCTTATTTAAAGCAGGTTACAAAACAGGACAAGGAAACCATAGCTTTGACTTTCTGCAAGGGATGTCTGAAAGCCGTTAACGGAGTGGAATATGATGACGCTGTTGAGGCTATCAAGAAGGTTGAGGCAATAGCTGCGCCTTACGGAATAGGCCGTGACATGCACGTGGGCGATACTATCATAGGTATAAAGGGCCGTGTAGGTTTCGAGGCCGCAGCGGCGTTGCTGATAATTGCCGCCCACAAGTTCCTTGAGAAATTCACCCTGAGCAAGTGGCAGCAGTACTGGAAGGATCAGGTTGGCACCTGGTACGGCATGTTCCTCCACGAAAGTCAGTATATGGAGCCTGTGATGCGTGACATTGAGGCAATGCTGGAAAGCAGCCAGCGCAATGTCAACGGAACCGTTACAATGGAACTTCATCCATACGGCTTTTCCACTGTTGGCGTTGATTCTCCTGACGATCTGGTAAAGACCAAGCTCGGCGAGTACGGTGAGATGCAGAAGGGCTGGACCTCCGAGGATGCCAAAGGATTCATAAAGGTAAGTTCAACAGCGCTGAGGGTTTATTACACAAAGCATCCGCTCGACGAGTAAAAGACCGGAATCAAATGCTTGCGAAACTTGGATGAGAGAATAGTTTATTGGAACAATATGGCCATATTATGAACAGGAAAGTGGAACTGCTCTGCAGAATGATTGAAATACCATCGCCAAGCAGGGAAGAACAGGAGGTGACGGATATGCTGGAGGCCTTCCTGCTCTCACAGGGGTTGCCTGTGCATCGCCTCAGGAACAATCTCTGGGTGGAGAGCTGTCCTGCATCCTGTGGCAAGCCCACTATCCTGCTCAATGCGCATATCGACACCGTAAAACCGGTTTCCGGCTGGTCTTCAGATCCTTTTACACCGGCGATAGTTCCAGAATCCACCCCTGAAGGTGCTGAGGATATGAAAATCACCGGCCTGGGATCGAACGACGATGGCGGCAGCGTTGTGGCTATGCTGGAGGCGTATAAGATTCTGGTTGCTGATGAACAGCCATACAGACTTGTGCTGACTCTGACTGCCGAGGAAGAGGTTAGCGGCAAGAACGGCATTGAATTGATTCTGCCCTTTGTCTGCGGAGAGGAATCTTTAAAGAGCCTGTGCTATCCGGGGGACGATAGAATAGCGCTGGCCGTGGTAGGCGAACCTACCGGTATGCAGATGGCGGTTGCTGAAAAGGGCCTCATGGTGTTGGATTGTACGGCTTACGGAAAGAGCGGGCATGCGGCCAGGAACGAGGGCGTGAATGCAATTTACAAGGCTTTGCCTGTTGTGGAATGGTTTGAGAATCATCGGTTTGAAAAGGTGTCGCCATTCCTGGGGCCTGTTAAGATGAGCGTTACGCAGATTCAGGCCGGGACCCAGCATAATGTTGTGCCGGACAAATGTTCGTTTGTGGTTGATGTGCGCTCGAATGACTGTTATACAAATGCTGAACTTCTGTCAGAGATACGTGGTGGAGTGGGTGGTATTGTAACGTCCGAACCGGTGGAGAAGCATAATGTTTGTGCTGGCCAAGCATTGGCGGAAAACTGTGATGCCGGTGATTTATTGAGCGTTGAAATCAAGGCCCGCTCAACAAGATTGGGCAGTTCGCATATTGATGTGGCTCATCCGGTGGTTCAGCGCGGCCTGGCACTGGGCTTGAACTGTTTCGGTTCACCTACTTTGAGCAATCAGGCGTTGCTGCACTGCCAGTCCTTGAAGATAGGGCCGGGAGATTCCGCACGCTCGCACACTGCCAATGAATTCATACGCTTGAGTGAGATTGAGCAGGCCGTTGACATATACGTGAAATTACTTGGCGGCTTGAGCCTGTAACGGGCGCATTTCGGAGGGAAAATGTGACCAAACGGGCGAGGAAAGCGGCAAACGGGAGCATTTTTGCGGAAAGCGTGCCCAAAAGAGTGGTAAAAAGGGGGAACGGTCACAAAATTGAAGAAAATGTGACCAAATGTAGCGGCAGGGCAAATAAAGGGCCGCATCAGCGGCCTAGCGGAGGGCGCGAACTTGCTGGAAAGCGAATACTTGCGGAAAGCATGCGGAGAGTTGCGAAAAGCAGCAAGTTCGGTATAGCCCGGGAGCGCCTGGAACAGGCAGGGTTTGGGGCAGAGCCCCAATGAAAGAAAAACCGCATCAGCGGCCTAGCGGAGGGCGCGAACTTGCTGGAAAGCGAATACTTGCGGAAAGCATGCGGAGAGTTGCGAAAAGCAGCAAGTTCGGTATAGCCCGGGAGCGCCTGGAACAGGCAGGGTCTGGGGCAGAGCCCCAATGAAGAGAAACTGCCTGACGCAACCAAACAGAAAACAATATAGAAATTTTATACTGAAATGAAACTTTGGGACAAGGGCTTTGATACTGATAAGAGAATTGAGAAGTTCACGGTGGGCAACGATGCGTTGCTTGATGTGAAACTTGCCAGGTATGACATCACGGGAACAATGGCCCATATAAAAATGCTCACGAAGGTGGGCCTGCTTGAGCAGAGCGAACTGGACCTGCTTTTGCCGGAACTGGAGGTGCTGCTGAAAAAGGCGGAAAACGGAGAGTTCATAATAGAGGACGGAATAGAGGACGTGCATTCCCAGGTTGAGAAGTATCTTACTGAGAAACTCGGTGATCTTGGCAAGAAGATACATACCGGCCGCTCGCGCAACGATCAGATACTGGTTGACATGCGTCTGTTCTGCCGTGACCATATCAGGATTACCGCTGCTAAGATTGTATCTCTGTTCAAGACCTTGCAGGAGGCGAGCGAGAAATACAAGGAAGTGCTGATGCCGGGTTATACACACCTCCAGGTTGCCATGCCATCGTCATTCGGACTGTGGCTTGGTGCATACGCTGAATCGCTGGCAGACGATATGGTTCTGCTTGGCGGGGCATTGAAATACATCAACCGTAATCCGCTTGGCTCAGCCGCAGGCTATGGCTCTTCAGCACCGCTCGACAGAAAACTCACAACAAAGCTTCTTGATTTCGAGGATCTTGAGTACAACTCAATCTGCGCACAACTGGGAAGAGGAAAGAGTGAGAAGGTAGTTGCCCAGGCATTGGCCGCCGTAGCGGAGACTTTGGGAAGATTCGCTGCGGACTGCTGCCTTTTCAACAGCCAGAATTTCGGCTTCATCAAGCTGCCGAACGAACTTACTACTGGCTCCAGCATCATGCCGCACAAGAAGAATCCCGATGTGTTTGAACTGATAAGAGCACATTGCAACAGGATAATTGCCGTTCCTGAAACCATCAGTCATATAATAAGCAATCTGCCTTGCGGATATTTCAGGGACCTTCAGCTTATCAAGGAAGTGTTCGTTCCTGTTTTCGATGAAATGGATGACTGCCTTGACATAGCGAATTTTGCTGTTGGCAATCTGAGCGTGAACAGACAGCTTATGGAAAACCCTCTTTACAAGACAGCTTTCAGCGTTGAGGAAGTGAACCGCAGGGTTGCCGCCGGGGTTCCATTCAGGGATGCCTACAAGCAGGTTGGCATTGAAATAATGGAAGGGTGCTTTGAATTCAACGGCAGGCTGAACCATACTCACGAGGGCTCCGTAGGCAATCTTTGCACCAAGGAGATTGCCGCCAAGATGCAGGCTGTCCTTGATGAGCAGTTCAAGTAATGATAACTATCGCAGTGGAAAAATTAAAAAATACAAATATGAGCGAGAACAAGCATTTTCTTAAAATTCTGGATTTCACTCCGGAGGAGATCAAAGAGTATCTGAGCCTGGCTGCAAAGCTCAAGGCAGACAAGAAGAATGGCAAGGAGGAGCAGCTGCTGAAAGGCAAGAACATAGCTGTTCTTTTTGAGAAGGCATCAACCCGTACGCGTTGTTCGTTTGAGGTTGCGGCCAGCGATCAGGGCGGTTATGCCACATACCTTGGCTCCGTTGGTTCACACCTTGGAATAGATGAGTCAATGGACGATACCGCACGCGTGCTGGGCAGGATGTTCGATGGCATTGCCTATCGTGGTTATGGACAGTATATTGTTGAACGCATTGCCAAACTGGCCGGCGTGCCTGTATGGAACGCTCTTACCGACGAGGCGCATCCAACGCAGACTCTTGCGGATCTGCTTACAATCATGGAGCATATCAACAAGCCTCTGTCGGAGGTTAAAATCGCTTTTGTGGGTGATACACGTTTCAATACCTGCAACAGCCTTTTCGCAGGTTGTGTGAAGATGGGTATGGATTTCAGGGCGGTAAGTCCGAAGAAGCTTCAACCGGGTGCATTCCTTCTTGAGAAATGCAAGGAGATAGCAAAGGACACAGGTGCCAGAATCACTGTTACAGATAATATTGAGGAAGGTGTAAAGGATTGTGATTTCATATACACAGACGTTTGGGTATCAATGGGAGAGCCTGCGGAAGTATGGCAGGAGAGGGTGGATATGCTCAAGCCTTTCCAGGTAAACGCAGAACTGATGAAAAAGACAGGCAATCCGAACTGCAAGTTCATGCACTGCCTGCCGGCGTATCACGATACATCCATCAAGGTGGGAAAGGAAATACTTGAGAAATTCGGTCTGGATGGCGTTGAGGTCACCCACGAAGTTTTCGAGTCTGATGCCAGCATAGTCTTTGACGAGGCCGAGAACCGAATGCACACCATAAAGGCCATAATGGTAAAGAGCCTGGCTTAGTAATCAGGTGCAAAAACGAACTGTAGCATTTTGCGGACGCAAAATGCTACAGTTCGTTTATATTCCTATATGGTATTTACTATTTGGTGACTCTTTCAAGCCATTTCACCATACCGAGCATAACGCTCATTGCAACCACGCAGATTACAAGGAATACCAGCCAGCACTGCCAGAGGTCCATCTTGTTGTACATTACAGGACCAACCCAGATGAAGAGGTTTCCAAGTGCGGTGGCGCCGAGCCACAAGCCCTGGCAAAGACCCTGGATGTTCTTTGGAGCAACCTTTGATACGAATGAAAGTCCAAGAGGTGAGATGAACAGCTCGGCAACAGTAAGGAAGAAATAAGTTGCAATCAGAGCCCATGCACCAACCTTCATGCCTTCAGCCTCTGCAACAGGCATAGCCTTGAACACTTCTCCTGAAGGATATCCGCAAACGCTTGAAAGTATCATGAGGAAGAGATATGCCATTGCTGTGATACCCATACCCATTGCAATCTTTCTTGGTGTTGAGATTACCTTGCCCTTCTTTGCAAGCGCACCGAAGATGAGCATGATTATAGGGGTGAGGGTGATTACGAAGAATGGATTGATGGCCTGCCAGATTTCAGGAGCAATCTTGTCTGTCTTCACAAAGTCCCTTGCAAAAAGTGAGAGTGACTGACCGTTCTGGTGGAATGAGAGCCAGAAGAAAATGCAGATTCCGAGCACTGCGAACAGGGCGGCCATTCTCTGCTTGATTTCCTTTGCCATTGCAGCTTTCTCCTCAGGGGAAACCTTTACTTCAGCAACTTCTTCAGCAGCATTCGCAGCTTTTACCTTCTTGCCAGGAGTTGGGAATATCTTCTTTGTGGCTACGAAGATAATAAGAGATATGAGCATTGCGCAGACTGAAGCAATGAATGAATAGTGAACGCCCTCATTGAAGATCTGGAGGTAGTTCTGGCAGAATGCAGAAAAATCGAAGCCTTCACCAACAGTTGCGCCAACCTGAACGGCAAGTTCCTTAAGGTTTTCAAGCTGATCTGCAGCCATGTTTGTGCCTTCATTTATATATTTGTGGCACAATGCAGGAAGCTGTGCATTATATACAAGATCGTGGGTCTTGAGCCACCAGCCTCTGAGAAGAGGAGCTACGAAAGGAGCAACAAGACCGCCTATGTTTATGAATACGTAGAAAATCTGGAAACCTGAATCTCTCTTGTCCTTTGCGGCCTTGAGCTCGGCTTCGCCCTTCTTTGCGGCCTCAGCCTCGAAGTTGTCGTACAACTGGCCTACTACAGCCTGGAGGTTACCTTTGAAAAGACCGTTACCGAATGCAATGAAGAAAAGGGCAACGCAGGTGAAGATGAGAAGGCCTGTTGAATTCTGAGGTGTAGCAAGGATAGGAACTGAAAGAGCAGCATAACCGAGGGCCATTACAATGAGACCGCTCATGATGGTGCCTTTGTAGTTGAGTGTCCTGTCTGCGATTATACCTCCAACAAGGCTTAATACATAAATGCCGCAGTAGAATACGGAGTAGATAAGTCCGCTGGTCTCGTCTGAGATACCGAACTTGGAGCAAAGGAACAGTACCAGCACGGCGTTCATGATATAGTAGCCGAAACGCTCGCCCATGTTGCTCAGAGCGGCTGCCAGCAGTCCTTTAGGATGGTTCTTGAACATAATTGTTTTTTGTTAATGGTTTATAATTTCATAAATGATTTTTCCATACCTAATTTACAAAGATAACCAACTCAAGTCACAAATGCAAAATGACAGGAACTTTTTACTCGCACATTGCGCAAACATTGCTCGGACTTGCGATGTCGGAAATAATCCATATCTTTGCACCATAGTTCATTTCACCGCTGGATTTTCCGGAATGTGAATTACTCATACCCTGCTGTGGGGGAACCCGGATTTGCCGAATGCTCCGGGCAGCGCCGGAGACAAGGCTGACTTTCGTTCGTTATGCGAGAACGGGGGTCCGGAAAATCGGGACGCAGT
>NZ_JBAELF010000006.1:0-28830 GCF_056211015.1 Candidatus Egerieousia sp. | reverse complement strand
TGAACATCTTGTTACGCAGATATTCGTCACTTGCAGCAAGCGCGCAGTTGTACAGATTGTTGGACTGAACTGAATACACGATTGCTATGATGCCGCCTATCTGGCAACAGAAGATTGTGCACAGGATGGACCAGATCATATAATTGCTGTGTGATGGCAGATAGTATCTGCGCTCCTGACGAGGCTCGTTCTGAGGCTCCGGCTGAGGGTCTAGTATTTCCATGATATTCGGTTTTGAAGGTTTATTTTGCGCAAGAAGTATCCTTAATCCTGAAGGCAGAAATCCAGTGCCTCAAAGATTTCCTTTTTATTCAGGTGCTGGCCGATGAACACTATCTTCTGCATCCTGTCACCATAAACAGGATCCCAGTCACGTGCAAGCAGCGGCTCCTCCTCAAGTTTTTCCATAAGTTCATCGTGTGGCATCGTGGCATACCACTGGCCTATCTCCTTCAATGACACCTGGCTCCCGGCCTGCTCGAAAAGATAGCACTGGTCAATCTGGTCACTGAAATAGCAGATGCCCTTTGTCCTGATTATACCCTTTGGCCAATGTTTGGCAAGGAAGCTGTCAAATTTATTTATGTTCAGAGGTTTGCGTCTGTAGTACACGAAGGTGCTTATGCCGTACTCCTCAACCTCGCCTTCCTCATCATTGTGCTCGTGGTGATGGTGATGTTCGTGCTCCTCAACCGGAGCCTCATCCTCAAGGGCGTGAATCCAGGCCGCCGATGTTGATACGCTCTCGTAATCGAAAAGCTCGGTGTAGAGAATGTTCTCAAGATCCGTTTCACCCCAGTCACACTCAATTATCTTTGCCTTTGGCTGTATAGTCCTTACAATCTGCCTGATTGTACCAAGCTCCTCCTTTGTGACCTCGGAAGCCTTGTTCAACAGGATTATGTTGCAGAACTCTATCTGCTGAATCACCAGATTCTCAATGTCGTCTTCAGCTATGGTTCCACCAAGAAGATTCTTTGCGCATCCGAACTCATCCTTCATTCTCAAGGCATCAACAACGGTCACAATGCAGTCAAGGGATGCTATGCCGAACTTGGTATATCCGGGACCCATTGATGGAATGGAGCAGATGGTGCGGGCGATAGGCTCTGGCTCGCATATTCCGCTTGCTTCAATCACAATGTAATCGAAGCATTTCATTGCCATAATGTCCCTTATCTGCTCAACCAGATTCACCTTGAGCGTACAGCAGATGCAGCCGTTCTGCAAGGCCACAAGGCTGTCATCCTTCTCATTCACAACTCCGCCCTTCTCAATGAGTGAAGCGTCAATGTTCACTTCACCTATATCATTTACTATTACGGCAAACTTTATTCCTTTCTTATTGGCAAGTATCTTGTTCACAAGAGTTGTCTTACCGCTGCCAAGATATCCGGTAAGCAACAGAACCGGTGTAATGTTCATATCTCAAAATATATTCTACAAAAACCAAAGTTAACGGAGGGCAAAGGTACTTAATTTATGACATTCTTCATTAAAAACGTAAATTTGCGGAAAGATTCAAAGCCAGATTCATGGAAGATTACAACAGAGAAGAAATACGTAAAAGGACTCTGGATTTTCTGGAGGCCCACAACATACCATACGAAATCTACAATCATCCACCATTGTTCACAATTGACGAGGCGCTCGCATACTGGAAAGACATTACTGATTGCGTTCACTGCAAGAATCTGTTCTTCCGCAACCACAAGGGCAACAGGCACTATCTTGTAAGCATGGAATGCCACAAGGACTTGGACATCCACTCCCTTGAGCACAAGCTTCACCAGGGCAAGCTCTCCTTTGCCTCCGAAGAACGGATGATGCGCTGTCTGGGCCTGCACCCCGGTTCAGTATCGGCATTCGGTCTGATATCCGACATGGACCTATCAGGAGCCGACCCCAAGGAATTGTTCGAGAACGGACACAGGGTTAAATACTATCTCGACAGTGACCTGCAGAAAGCTGAAAAGATAAGCTTCCACCCTTGCGAGAACTCAGCCAGCGTGGTGGTTAAAAGAAACGACCTCATCCGCTTCCTTGAAATCTGGGGCGGAGAGGTCGAATGGCTTGATATCTAGGCTGCCTTACTTTTCAAAGGCCCAGTGGGCAATGTCACTTCTGTAGAAGAGATTGGAGCACTTGATGCCTGAAACAGCCTTATATACTTTCTCTTTTGCACTGGCGATAGTTCCTGCACTTGCAACCACCATCATAACGCGGCCGCCTGCTGTAACGAGCCTGCCATCCTTCATTGCAGTGCCCATGTGGTACACGCATATACCTTCAGGTACTTCACCTTCTATGGCAAAGCCTTTCTCGTAATGGGCAGGATAGCCTTTCGATGCCATAACAACTCCCATAGTCACTTCATCTTTCCATACTAATTTCAGTGCCGGACTGCACTCAAGGCAATTTTCATCCAGCAATAATCTGTCATCGGAACCAGTTGGACATTTATCGGCTATATATGAGAAAATGTCGTAGATATCGCTTTTCAGAAGAGGAAGCACAACTTCTGTTTCAGGATCGCCGAAACGGGCGTTGAACTCTATGACCTTGATTCCCTGAGGGGTTTTCATAAGGCCGCCGTAAAGCACACCGCTCAGTGGCAGGCCCTCCGACACCATTGCGGAAGCCGCCTTGCACATTATGTTTGTGTAAGCAAACTGCCTGTCTTCTTCGGTGATGAAAGGAAGACCTGTGTATGCGCCCATTCCACCTGTGTTGGGGCCCTTGTCGCCGTCGTATGCACGCTTGTGGTCCTGAGAGAGAGGCATAGGGAACACTTCCCCGCCCTTTACAAAGCACATGAACGAGAATTCAGGTCCTGTAAGGAAATCCTCTATCACCACCTTGTCGGCAGTGTCCGATGAGCTGAAAGCGGAATTCAGGAGCATGTCTGAAAGAGCGGCTTTGGCCTCCTCCAGATTCTCCGCAATCACAACTCCCTTACCGGCTGCCAGGCCATCGTATTTGAGCACCGCAGGGAAAGGACGTGAAGCAACGTACTCCACTGCCTGTTCATAATCGGTGAAACTTCTGTATGAAGCGCTTGGTATGCCATATTTCTCCATGAGACGCTTGGCGAACTCCTTGCTGCTCTCAATCCGGGTTGCATCTGCTGTGTGTCCGAAAATCTTCAGACCGGCTGCACGGAACTCGTCAACGATTCCCTTGGCAAGAGCGGCCTCGGGACCAACAACGGTGAGGTCAATACAATTCTCCAGCGCAAATGTCTTCAGGCCGGCAACATCGCTGTCCTTGATGGCAACGTTCTCAACGGACTTGTGCATACCTATGCCGGCATTCCCTGGCGCACAATATATGTGTGACACCTGCTGCGAGCGGCTCAGCGCATCCACTATGGCGTGGCATCTGCCGCCACCGCCCACTACCAGTACTTTCTTGTTCCTGTTCACCATATCAGATTCTCAATTTTGTTACGTTAGTGCGGAAGGTTTCCTGTTTTTGCGTATACCTTCCGCAGTCGCTAAATATAAAATATTGAATTATAAGCAATTATATTTTTGAAATGCGGAAGGTCTCTGCAAAAACAGGAAACCTTCCGCACCCTGGTCATATTATGTGAGACACACTAATGTTTGAAATGTCTTACGCCTGTGCAGAGCATGCAGATTCCGAGTTCATCGGCTTTGGCAATGCACTCGCCGTCACGTATGCTGCCTCCTGGCTGGACTATCGCTGTAACGCCATATTTAGCGGCAAGGGCAACTGTGTCGTCAAATGGCAGGAAGCCGTCTGAAGCAAGAATCAAACCGCTCGTTAAGCCTGCGGCCTGAGCCTGCTTGAGAGCAATCTCAGCCGAGCCCACACGGTTGGTCTGACCGGCGCCAACACCAATGGTGTGACCGTCACGGACAACTGCAATGGCATTTGATTTCACGTGCTTCACTATCTTCCAGCCGAACTGCATGTCTGACATGATTTCCGCTGCAGGCTGAACCTTGGTGACGCACATTTCAGGCTTGAGAGTCTCAACGTATGTGTCCTGCTGCTGAACGAGCATACCCCCGGCAACACCTACATACTGTGTCACAGGACTGCTGCTCTTTGTCATATCCACCTGCATCACGCGAAGATTCTTCTTTGTGGCAAGAATCTCAAGTGCCTCGGGAGTATATGAAGGAGCAATCACTATCTCAAGGAAGATAGGCTTCATTCCAAGGGCGACCTCGGCTGTAAGTTCACGGTTCACACCAACAATACCACCGTAGATGCTTACCTTGTCGGCCTCGAAAGCAGCCTGCCATGCCTGCTCGATTGTTGGAGCAACTGCAGCACCGCAAGGATTCATGTGCTTGAGGGCAACGCAGAAAGGCTCGTCAAAATCCCTGAGGATAGAGAGCGCGGCATTGGCGTCCTGAATATTGTTATATGAAAGTTCCTTGCCCTGAATCTGTGTGGCAAAAGGAAGTGCGAACGCCTTGCTTACAGGACTTGTTCCAACGCCTGTGCACTGTGCATAGAAGTTGGCGCTCTGATGAGGATTCTCACCATAACGGAGCGGCTGCTTGATATCGTACTCAAGGAAGAGCTTCTCTGGCAGACCGGCCTGTTTCCTCATATAAGTTGCAATGCAGGAATCATACTGGGCTGTATGTGTATAAGCCTTTGCAGAGAGTTTCAGACGTGTCTCGCGGCTTGTGTTACCGTTGGCCTTGAGCTCGGCGAGCACTGTGTCATAATCAGCAGGATCGCATACGATTGTAACATCACGCCAGTTCTTTGCTGCGCTGCGTACCATTGAAGGACCTCCAATGTCAATGTTCTCTATTGCATCCTCCATTGTCACGCCTTCCTTTGCAATGGTCTGACGGAAAGGATACAGGTTTACAACAACCATGTCAATGGTCTCAATGCCGTTCTCCCTGAGTGTTTCCATATGCTCCGGAACATCCCTGCGGGCAAGTATTCCACCGTGAACCTTAGGATGCAAGGTCTTCACCCTGCCGTCACAAATCTCGGGAAAACCTGTGACCTCGCTTATGCCTATGGTCTTCACACCCCTGCTTTCCAGCAGCTTCTTCGTACCGCCCGTGGCAATTATCTCCCAGCCCATTCTCTGAAGTTCGCTTACGAACTCCACAAGGCCGCTTTTATCACTTACACTAACTAATGCTCTCATAATTATGTTTTTATATTATTTCACCATTCTCATCTTCGCCCGGCTCTCTTGCAAATGATTCGCATTGTGCCAAAAGCCCTGCCATTGGTGTCCAGGCCATATCCTGTCACTCTTGCGAATTATTCGCATTGCGCCAAATCAATTGCGAATCAGTTTGTCTATGGTCTCAACATAGAGCTGATGCTCTATGACCTGACCGAGCCTGTGAACTTCGGCGGCATCGGAGCCATCGTAGTAGAAAGCTCTCTGATCTATTATTTTTCCACCATCGATGGTCTTGTCAACCCAATGTATGGTAATGCCATAAACCTTCACTCCGTAGGCAACGGCGTCTTCCACACCGTGTGCGCCCTTGAATGAAGGAAGAAGTGCCGGATGAATGTTGATTATCCTGCCCTCGTATGCGTCCAGAAGGGTATGGGCAACTATGCGCATATATCCGGCAAGGCATATCAGGTCAACCTCCTTGCTGCGCAGGATCTCCACCACCCGGGCCTCATAGTCGGCCTTGGTAGGGAAAGATTTGGGTGAGACCACAAAACTTTCGATTCCTAAGCGTTCCGCCCTTTCAACGACCAGTGCGCCCGGCTTGTCGCAAACCATAAGCACAATCTCAGCCTTTCCCGCAAGAAGTCCGTCCTTGCAGGCCCGGGCAATTGCCTCAAAGTTTGTTCCGCTGCCGCTTGCAAATACCGCCAGCCTTTTTATTCCATTCATATTCAAGATGTATTTCAAATTTATATTGTTCGGCAAAACATGCAGAAGATTTCATGAACCAACTTGAACGAATCAGATGATGTTCACTCCCGGAACAGAAGTAACCTTGCCAATGACAGAGGCTTTCTCGCCGCAGTTCTCAAGTATTGAAATGACCTTGGCTGCATCCTGCTGGTCAACAACCGCAACCATACCAATACCCATATTGAAAATGTTGAACATCTCCCTGTGAGGAACACCGCCCCATTTCTCCAGCATCTTGAAAACAGGAAGTATCTCCCAGGTACCTTCCTTTATCTCAAGGCCTTGACCTTCGTGGAGCACTCTTGGTATGTTCTCATCGAAACCGCCACCTGTAATATGGCATATTCCGTGTACGTCAACGTTACGGATTACCTCGAGCATCTGCTTCACGTAGATTCTTGTAGGGGTGAGAAGCACTTCACCAAGTTTTCTGCCACCGAACTCAGGAATTGAATCCTCGTAGTTCAGACCGGCGTCTGCAACAATCTTGCGGACGAGCGAGAAACCGTTTGAATGGACACCGCTTGAAGCAACGCCAACGAGAACATCACCCACCTTCACCTTGCTTCCGTCTATGAGCTTGGACTTTTCAACAACGCCGGTTGTGTAACCTGCAATGTCATATTCACCATTGCCATACATTCCTGGCATCTCAGCTGTTTCTCCACCAATGAGTGCGCAGCCTGCCTGACGGCATCCTTCCGCAACACCGGCAACGATTGCCTCAACCTTCTGAGGGACATTGTGTCCCAGAGCAACATAGTCAAGGAAGATAAGCGGCTCTGCGCCCTGTGCAAGAACATCGTTCACGCACATTGCAACTGCATCAATACCAATGGTATCGTGCTTGTCCATTGCAAAGGCAATCTTCAGCTTTGTTCCAACACCGTCTGTTCCGCTTACCAGAACAGGCTCCTTCACATTAAGTGAAGAAAGGTCGAACATTCCTCCAAAGGAACCGATATTGCCCATCATTCCCTTGCGCACGGTTGATGCAACGTGCTGTTTAATTCTGCGGACAACTTCGTATCCGGCCTCAAGGTTTACACCTGCGTTTTCGTAACTTTTTGCCATATATCTTTATTTTTTATTTTTCCTGAAACATATTATTCCTCGTCATCCGTGTAAAGGGCGGTAGGGTATTCGCCCGTGAAGCACGCCTGGCAAGGGTCGGCACAGCCGAAGCACGATTCGCGTGTGCTCTCCGGGCTGAGGAAACCAAGTGAATCGGCACCGATTG
The DNA here is from genome assembly GCF_056211015.1 of Candidatus Egerieousia sp. Lineage (NCBI taxonomy): Bacteria > Pseudomonadati > Bacteroidota > Bacteroidia > Bacteroidales > Candidatus Egerieousia > Candidatus Egerieousia sp. The sequence goes on along the minus strand of NZ_JBAELF010000006.1, from coordinate 21,697 downwards.
CCTTGCAGGCTTCCTCCAGTGTTCTGTGAGAGCACAGAAGTTCCTCAGGTGTTGAAGTGTCAACGCCATAGAAACAAGGATATTTCATCATAGGGCTCGCAATCCTCACGTGTACCTCCTTGGCACCAGCTTCCTTGAGCAGCTTGACAATCTTCAGGGAAGTTGTTCCACGAACTATTGAATCATCAATGAGTGCAACCCTCATTCCTTTCACAACGCTTGTTACAGGGCAAAGTTTCATCTTCACGCCCATCTCGCGCATTTCCTGAACCGGCTGGATGAATGTCCTGCCAACATATTTGTGTTTGATGAGACCCATCTCATACGGAATACCGCTTTCCTCGCTGTAGCCCATGGCCGCACTCAAACTGCTTTCTGGAACACCAACAACAATATCTGCATCACAAGGTGCCTCCCTGTACAGCCTGCGTCCTGCCTCCTTGCGGTAGCTGTGCACGTTGCAACCATCTATATCACTGTCGGGACGTGCGAAATATATGTATTCCATTGCGCACATCCTGTGCTTCTTGAAACGGCTGTACTGCCTTGTTCGCAGGCCCTTGCCATCTATTGTGATGATTTCGCCAGGCTCAACGTCCCTTATGAACTCCGCTCCTATTATCTCGAATGCGCAGGACTCGCTGCTTACAACATATCCGTTTCCAAGACGGCCCAGTGCCAGAGGTTTGATTCCGTATTTGTCTCGGCAGGCGTAAAGTCTGTTCTTGGTCATTACGATGAAAGCGAAACCGCCTTCCATCATGTTCAGGGCAGACTGAATGTTTCCTATTCGGTCCTCGTCACGTTCCTTCTTTATAAGATGTGCCAGAATCTCACTGTCGGTGAGTGTATGGAAAATATCTCCTCTCTTCTCAAGATAGTCTGCTATCTGTGCCGAATTCACAAGGTTTCCATCGTTCACTATGGCAAAATCGCCGGCTCTGTGATGGAAGAACTGAGGGCCAACATTGTCAAGTCCGCCTTTTGAAACATTTGCATATCTGACTGAGCCAACGCCTATTGTTCCTGTAAGAGGGGCAATGTTGCCAGGATTGAACACTTCGTTCACAAGTCCAAGCCCACGATATCTGTGCGATACTCCGTCTTCTGAAAAAGTGACTATTCCGGCACCTTCCTGGCCTCTGTGCTGCATATTGTGCAATCCGTAAAAAACCACCGTTGAAGCGCCCTGCACTCCATAAACACCAATTACACCCATTGTATTCTTACTGCTTTAGTTTCACAATGATAAATTAAATCCGTCCGCGCTGCATCTTTATCTTTTATTTCTCAAGAATCTCAGCAAGACGGTCATATACTTCGTGATAGGAAGCAACAACATCACTCAAATCCTTGAGGAACCTTGTCTTGTCAAGGATTTTCCCTGTGGCCTCGTCCCAAAGACGGCAGGTGTCGGGGCTGATTTCGTCAGATATTATTATTTCACCATTGTCCGTTGCCCTTCCGAACTCAAGCTTTACGTCAACCAGTTCGATTCCTACCCTATGAAAAGCTTCAGAAAGAATCCTGTTTGTCTTCTCTGCCGTCTGATATATGAAATCCAGTTCCTCCTTGTTCACCAGACCCAGGAGCACGGCATGTTGGCCTGTGATAAGAGGATCGGCAAATTCATCGTTATTGTAATGAAGGTCAAAAAGCGGCTCCTGCGGAACCGTTCCTTCAGGAACACCTATGCGGCTTACAAGAGTGCCTGACACCTTGTTGCGTACGGTGAGCGCCAGCGGAATAATCTCAATCTTCCTGCAAAGCATATCACTGCCACAAGCCTCAATGAAATGAGTCCTTATCCCATTGCTCTCAAGAAGTTTGAAAAGCATTGCGGAAATCCTGCAGTTCACTTCACCCTTGCCCCTGAATATGGCCTTCTTGATATTGTTGTAACCAAGCGTCACATCCTTGAAGTGGATGATGATTCTGTTGTCATTGTCGGTAGCGAAAACCTTCTTTTCCTTGCCGTTGAAAACTATATCTCTCTTTTCCATAGCCTATTTCTTTCTGAAGTACCTTACCGCATTGTCAAAGAGCGGCTGATACAGATTGCCGGAAATATTCTTGAAGTTGCCTTCCTCGTAACGCTCCGTATGGCCCATCTTGCCAAGTATGTGACCGTCAGGACTGAGTATGCCTTCGATATCGTAATATGAACCGTTTGGATTCTCAACATAGCGGAAAGCCACCTGTCCTGCCTCAAAGAGCTTGCGTGCCATATCCTCGTTAACCACGAACTTGCCCTCGCCGTGGCTGATTGCAATGGTGTGCTCCTGTCCGAGTTCAAGACCTGCGAGCCAAGGAGAGTTCACGCTTGCAACCTTGGTTGTGGTCATCTGGCTGATATGGCGGTTGATGTCGTTGCGGAAAAGTGTAGGTGAATCCTCGCTCACGCAACCAAGTTTGCCGTATGGAAGCAGACCGCTCTTCACAAGAGCCTGGAAGCCGTTGCAGATTCCTATGATAAGACCATCGCGGTGGAGGAAATTCTCTATAGCCTTGCCAACCTTCTCGTTGTTTATGACTGCGGCAATGAATTTTCCGCTTCCATCGGGCTCGTCACCGGATGAGAAGCCTCCGCAGAATGCAAGTATGTGGCTCTTCTCTATCTGCTGTGCCAGCTCGTCAATTGAATCGAGCACGTCCTGCCCGGTGAGATTCCTGAAAATGAAGGTGTTCACCTGGGCGCCGGCCTTGCGCAGAGCCTTTGCGGTATCGTAGTCGCAGTTGCTGCCAGGGAAGACAGGCAGGCAGACTACAGGATGCTCAACCGCATCAAAACGGTATTTCAAATTCTCCGCAGCAGCGGCAGAAGCCTCAACCTTCAAATCCTCAAGCTTTCCCTTGAATTTTGCTTCCACTGCCGATGGGTAAACATTCTCATATCTGCTGAGATTGCAGCTGTACAGAGCATCTAGTTCCATTGGAACATCGTTGATTTCAAGAACCGCCTCAGGAATTGTGCGGCCGAGAAGTACTGCATTCTCATATCCAAGCGGTGAAACGCTCTCTACTATGAGCGAACCGTACTCCATATTGAATAGCTCGCTTTCAGGAGCATATACTCTTGCTCCGATGCCGTTGCCGAAAGCCATCTTTGCCAGTCCTTCAGCCACACCGCCGAAACTTACAGACCATGCTGAAACTATGTTCTTCTGGAGAATCTGGCTGCGTGTGAAATCCCAGTTGCATTTGAGCATATCGGTATCAGGCATATAGTTGGCCAATGCCTTATGACGGATAACGTAAATGTAATTGCCTGCCTTCTTGAATTCAGGACTTATTATGTTACCTACCTTCTCGCTGGTGATTCCAAATGCTATGAGTGTAGGAGGAACGTTCAGATCCTCGAAAGTGCCACTCATCGAGTCCTTGCCGCCTATTGAAGGAAGACCGAACTCCAGCTGCATCTTGAGTGCTCCGAGCAGTGCGCTCAGAGGTTTGCCCCAGCTGTGACTGTCTGCAGTCATTCTCTCGAAGTACTCCTGATATGAGAAACGCATTCCGCTCCAGTCCGCTCCGGTACTTACCACCTTGGCGCAAGCCTCAACCACTGCGTATGCAGCTCCGTGATAAGGGCTCCATTTTGAAATCTGAGGATTGTAGCCGAAGGCCATCACGCTTGCGGTGTTGGTGAAACCGTTCACCGGAAGTTTCTGGACCGATGCCTGGGCCTCGGTGCTCTGTTTTGCTCCGCCGTACGGCATCACAACGGTTGAACGGCCGATTGTTGAATCGAACATTTCAACAAGACCCTTCTGTGAAGCCACATTAGGCTCGGCAAGGAGATTGCGCATCTTTTCATCTATGCCGGCTCCATCAACTTTCTTTGCAAAAGGATTCACGTTTTCAACGGCCTGGATTGCAGCCTTTGAATAGTGCTTTGCACCGGCGCTGTCTATGAATTCCCTGCTCAGGTCACAAACCAACTTCTCTCCATTGAAGATTCTCATGCGGCCTGTGGAAGTGACGTCGGCCACGTATGTTACCTCAACGTTATCCGCATTGCAATATGACTCGAATTTCTCCCTGTCCTTTGCCTCAACAACAACGGCCATCCTCTCCTGCGACTCGCTTATGGCAAGTTCAGTGGAGTTGAGTCCCGAATATTTTACAGGAACCTTGTCAAGCCTGATGTCAAGACCATCGGCAAGTTCGCCTATTGCAACACTTACTCCACCGGCTCCGAAGTCATTGGATTTCTTTATAAGACGGGTGACCTCGCTTCTTCTGAAAAGTCTCTGCAGCTGCCTTTCAACAGGCGCATTGCCCTTCTGCACCTCACTGCCGCAAGTCTCGAGCGAGCTCTCGGTATGTTCCTTTGAAGCGCCCGTTGCACCTCCTATGCCATCACGTCCGGTTCTTCCGCCGAGCAGCAGGATAACGTCGCCCGGCGCAGGACTTTCACGTCTCACATTCTCAGCCTTGACCGCAGCAACAACAGCTCCAACCTCCATTCTCTTTGCAACGTATCCACTGTCAAATATCTCGCGCACGCAGCTTGTTGCAAGACCTATCTGGTTACCATAGCTTGAATATCCACCGGCAGCCTTCTGGCTGATGATTCTCTGAGGGAGCTTTCCGGCGAGTGTCTTGTCAATGCTCATTGTTATGTCACCTGCACCTGTGACGCGCATTGCCTGATAAACGTATGCCCTGCCTGAAAGAGGGTCCCTGATTGCACCGCCCAGACAGGTTGAAGCGCCTCCGAAAGGCTCTATCTCAGTAGGGTGGTTATGTGTCTCGTTCTTGAACTGAAGCAGCCACTTCTCATCCTGACCGTCAACGTCAACATTTATGAAAATGCTGCACGCGTTGTTCTCCTCGCTGCGTTCCATATTGTCCAGCTTGCCTGTTGAACTCAGATAACGTGCACCTATTGTTGCCAGTTCCATGAGGCAGAGGCTCTTCTTCCCGCGGCCAAGTTCCTCTCTGATATCGTGGAACCTTCCCAGTATGCTCTCTATCTCGTTCTTTATGAAAGAATCATCGATTGTTATCTCAGTGAGATTTGTGGTGAAAGTGGTGTGGCGGCAATGGTCGCTCCAATATGTGTCAAGTATTCTCAGTTCAGTCTCAAGCGGATCCCTTCCTTCCTTTCTGAAATAATTGACCACTTCTCCGAGATCATCGGCATTCATTGCCAGGCCATGGCTCTTGCAGAAAGCCTGATACCCGGCAGGCTCCATTTTTATGAAACCGCTCAGATCCTCCATAGCTTTGACCTCAGCCTTCTCTGCCAGGGAAAGAATGTCAAGATTCTTTATCCTGCATTCCACCGGATTTATGAAGTAATGCCTGATTGCTGCCAGCTGCTCCTCGCTTACGCTGTCATCGAAAACAAGAAGTCTCGAGCTCTTGATTTCAACGTCCGCTGCAGGATCAATCAGATGCACGCAGTCCACAGCGGATGACGCTCTCTGGTCGAACTGACCCGGAATGAATTCCACGGCAATGTATTTTTTCATTGCAGGAGCGGTGTCAAACACATTGTCGGTGACTTTCTCTCCGAACACTGAATAGCGGCATTTCTCCACCAGCTCATCCGTGAAACCGAAAAGGTCATACACATTGAGCAGCCTCAGACTGTTCAGCTTCATTGAAAGATTCTCATTGAACTGGGCAAGCAGGCTCTCCGCCTCAACGCGGAAGCCTTCCTTCTTCTCAACAAATATTCTGCATCCTTTCATCTCGTATGTATTAAAAACCGTACCCGTCTGGGCGGCAGGCGGGTACACTTTCATTTCATATTGTTGTATTCAGTACTTTTTCACTCTGTTTTCTGCGGAATTCCTCCAGCTGTTCCCTCAGACCCGGATTTCCAAGCGCCAGAATTGTAACGGCCATCAGAGCCGCGTTCTTTGCGCCGTCTATTGCCATTGTGGCTACCGGTATTCCGGACGGCATCTGCACTATTGACAGGAGCGAGTCCAATCCGTTCAATGCCTTGGATTTCACAGGGATTCCAAGTACCGGCAGGGTTGTGAGCGCCGCAATCACTCCCGGCAAGTGCGCCGCTCCGCCTGCTCCGGCTATTATTATGTCTATTCCGTTCTCCCTGGCGGCTTTCACATAATCCGCCAGAGGCCCGGGATTTCTGTGTGCGCTGAGCACTTTCTTCTCGTAAGGAATTCCGAATTCCTCAAGAGTGGTGCACGCCTGACTCATTACATCCCAGTCACTGGCGCTGCCCATTATTACGGCTACCTTCATAATGAAACTATTTGGCTTCAAAGAAGAGTTTTGAAAGTGTCATAGGCTCAATGTACTTGCCATCCTTGTAAACGCGCATGTTGCCTGAAGCAATCTCGTCTATGAGCATTACATTGCCTTCCTTGTCATAACCGAACTCGAACTTGATATCGTAAAGGACAAGACCCTTCTCCTTGAGGTCATCGGCAACAATCTGAGTGATCTTCTGGGTCATGAGCTTGATGTCCTCGTACTGCTTGTCACTCATTACTCCAAGAGCAACAAGAGCATCCTTTGTTACAAGCGGATCACCCTTTGCATCGTTCTTGAAAGTGGTTTCAACGTATGCAGGAAGATCCGAGCCCTCCTTGATATACTCACCGTACCTGCGATAGAAACTTCCAACAGCCTTATGTCTGCAGATAACTTCAAGACCCTGGCCGAAAACCTTTGCAGGAAGCACCTCCATTGTGGTGTCCGCAAGATTTGCGCTAACGTAATGAGTCTTGATACCGGCAGCGTTAACCTTCTCAAAGAAATAGATTGACATACGCAGGTTCACATCGCCCACGCCCTCTATCTTAAGGCCTACTGAATTCTCGCCCGGATCGAAAACGCCGTCTTTTCCTGTACAATCATCCTTGAATTTAAGCAGATAGTTCCCGTTCTCAAGAGCGAAAACATCCTTGGTTTTTCCTGTGTAAACAAGTTTCATAAAGCAAAGTATTTAACAATTTTCACATTAACGAAAAGTGCTTTGGAAAATTCGTTTTCCAAAGCACAAAATTACTCACAATCCACCACATTTCAAATAGCAAAACAACGCCTGGTTTAGTTTATGAACAACAATTCCCTGTATTTTGGAACTGGCCAGAGCTTGTCGTCAACTATTACCTCAAGGCTGTCTATGCTGTTTCTTATTATGTCCATCAGTGGCAGGACTGTATCGTGGTAGGCAATTGCGCGCTCACGCATTTGAGGAATTGCATTGGCATTCTTCCTGGCCAGCTCCATATTGTGGACTTCCTTGCGTACAATGGATATGTGGCGGCTCAATTCCTCCACAAGTTTCATTTCCTCATCAACAAAGGAGTGCTGCAGTGAAAGGGAGCTGCCCTTGTAAATCAGATCAACCAGACGGCCCTTGTACTCAAGAGCGGCAGGCACAATGTGATTCTGCGCCATATCACACATTACGCGTGACTCTATCTGGAGTTTCTTCACGTAAATCTCCCACTTGATTTCGTTTCGTGCCAGAAGTTCGCTCTCCTTCATTATGCCCATTGAAGAGAACATATCCAAACTGGACTGGCTGAGGTAAGCATCAAAGACTTTAGGAGCATTCACCTCGCAGTCAAGACCACGGGCTGCGGCTTCCTTGAGCCATTCAGCACTGTAGCCGTTACCATCAAAGCGTACAGGCTTGGAATATGTAATGAGTTCACGCAGCTCTGAGATTACTGCAGAGCGGATAATGGCCTTTTTATCGGAACTATCGCCGGTGGATGAAGAAATCCTGGAATCTACTTTTTCCTTGAAGAGCTGAAGCTGCTGGGCAACCGCACCGTTGAGGGCTATCATTGCGCCTGCGCAGTTCGCCTCGGATCCCAGCGCACGGAACTCGAATCTGTTTCCATTGAATGCAAAAGGTGATGTTCTGTTCCTGTCGGTGTTGTCTATGAGGAGTTCAGGTATCTGCGGGAGGTTCAAGGACTTGCCTTTCTTGCCTTTTATGCTCAGAGCCTCCTGGGTGTTGGCTGCCTCAAGGGCGTCGAGCACCTCGGTGAGCTGCCTGCCTATGAATGACGAAATGATTGAAGGAGGAGCCTCGTGCCCGCCGAGCCTGTATGCGTTGCTGGCGCTCATGATTGAGGCCTTGAGCAGGCCGTTGTGCCTGTAAACGGCTGCCAGAGTGTTCACTACAAAGGTTATGAATATCAGATTGTCCTCCTCGTTCTTTCCTGGAGCCATGAGGTTCTTTGGCGTACGGCCCGTCTGCTCGTTGTCCCAGCCTGTGATCTGGAGGGAGAAATTGCAGTGCTTGCCACTTCCGTTAATGCCGGCAAAAGGTTTCTCGTGGAGGAGGCAGTGGAGTCTGTGCTTGTGGGCCACCTTTTTCATGAGGGTCATGAGCAGCATGTTGTGGTCGCAGGCAAGATTGGTTTCCTCAAAGATAGGAGCAAACTCGAACTGGTTAGGAGCCACCTCGTTATGACAGGTCTTGATAGGAATGCCCAGTTTGAGTGCCTCTATTTCAACATCCTTCATGAAGGCTGCCGCACGCGCGGGAATGGCTCCCAGATAATGGTCTTCCAGCTGCTGGTCCTTTGCGCTGCTGTGGCCTATCACGGTTCTGCCGGTAAGCATGAGGTCCTGTCTTGAATTGAAAAGGTCCTCGTCGAGAAGGAAGTATTCCTGTTCCCAGCCAAGGAAAGAACTTACCCTGTTCACGTGCGGATCAAACAGACGGCATACATCCACACTGGCCTTGTCAACCGCCTGGAGTGAACGGAGCAGAGGGGCCTTGTAATCAAGAGCCTCTCCTGTGAAGGCTATGAATATTGTTGGAATACAAAGAGTATCGTCCATTACAAAGGCAGGGGATGTAGGGTCCCAGGCGCTGTACCCGCGGGCCTCGAAGGTTGCCCTTATGCCTCCGTTGGGAAAGCTCGATGCATCAGGCTCCTGCTGGGCGAGCAGCTTTCCGCTGAAACGCTCTATAAGATTGCACTCATCATCGAACTCAATGAAGGAATCGTGCTTCTCGGCGGTAGTATCGGTAAGAGGATGGAACCAGTGTGTGTAATGGGTTGCACCCTGCTCAACCGCCCATTTCTTCATACCTTCAGCCACATCGTCGGCAATGCTGCGGTCAAGCTTGGCGCCCTGCTCCATTACAGCCAGCATCTGCCTGTAAACCTCAGGACTCAGATATTTGCGCATCGTGTCCTTGGTGAACACTTTCTGTGCGAAATAATCGCTTGGTCTGGCTTCTGGAATTTCAGACTCGACCGGCGCTTTGGAGTAAGCGGATTTAATAAGATCAAATCGTAACATTCCTCAAATGGTTTTCAATCATTTCCTGTTTAAGTTTCGGTTCCCATACGGTTGTTATGGTGCACACCTGCTCACCGCCCGTATTGGAGATTATCTGTACGAAACAGTCTTCGCCTTCCGGCAGCTCTTCAGAAAGAGCCTTGTATGTCCTGCAGGAGAGAGCATCGCCTGTAAAGGTCTCGCGCTCATATTTTATTGTTATTCTCTTGACCTGCTTTACTTTGTATATTTCCTGAGGCACGCAGTTGAACGCCGCGGCGGTATATACCCTGTTATTGACATGCAGGTTCTGGTCAACATCACGGCCTCCTGTCTTATGTTCGTTCTCCCAGAGAAGTTCCCCTATCCGAGGCATCTTGAGCCTTGAATGATGCGCGCTGTGCACATTGGTTTCAACTTCCATAGCTCCTTTCTCAAGTATTCTCTTGCAGTCCATAGGCTGTCGCGAAACCGTATCTATCACGCTCCAGGAGCTTGTACCGGTTGCGAACACGCTCCCCTGAGCGTTTTTCATTTCAGCGTCAAAGAACAGCCTGTATGGAGTGACTTTTCCCAGACTCACACTCACCTCAACCTCCTCGAACCAGTAAGGCCTCTTGCCTTTCTCTATATGCAGGTCAAAATTCGATATTATCCACAGCAGTCCAAGTTTGTCAATATCAAAACCCGCCACATTGTGCTCATAGAGGCAGCAGGCAACGGCATCCTGAAAATAAAGCAGCATGCCATCCGGGGTGAGAAGATATCTGTAATCTATCTCATGCGCCGTAACGTGATATTTCCTTGTAAAAGCCATATATTATTTCTCAAGAAGGACACTGGCCATCACCGCAATCCCCTCTTCCCGGCCGCAGAAGCCCAGATGTTCGGTTGTGGTAGCCTTTACCGAAACACAGTCAGTTTCAACTTCAAGCAAGGAGGCAAGACACTCCCGCATGGACGGAATGTAAGGAGCCATCTTAGGTTTCTGCGCAGCAATAGTGCAGTCCGCATTCACCACTCTCCATCCACTCTCCTTTATCATTTCCATACACTGCGATAGCAATATCTTGCTGTCTATCCCCTTGTAGGCGTTGTCTGTATCAGGGAAATGCTTGCCTATGTCCCCCAGGGCAAGCGCTCCCAGAAGGGCATCGCAGAGAGCGTGTATGAGCACATCACCATCGGAGTGCGCTACACAACCTTTTGTATGCTCCAGCTTCACTCCTCCCAGGAACAAAGGCAGTCCGGGAGCAAGCTGATGCACATCAAAACCGTTTCCTATCCTCAGTGCCATAAGCCGCTATTTATACAATAGATAAGGTTTGCGCTGCAGTTTGAATTTCTCAACGTCATCGGCCCAGCGTGCCTTGATCTCAGCTGCACTTGCGCCTTTCTTTATCATTGCGCGAACCCATTCCTGGCCGGTTTCATAATCGAACATGCGGCGGAAGAAATGATCGTCGAGATTCAGGTTGGTATATGCATCAACTACATATTCAAGATTCACTCCGCCCTTGATTATCTCATCAATTGAAGGCTCAGTGCGCAGGTCAACTCCCCAGCACTCCTTGTTGAGCTGTGGCGGGAACTTTGCGCCAGGAATGCTGCGCGGTGTGAATGAGAAGCTGTATCCCTTCATGTTGGGATGTCCGTAAACCTGGAAAGGCTTTGATGTTCCACGGCCAAGGCTTACAGGAGTTCCCTCGAAATAGCAGGTTGAAGGATAGAGATATATGGATCTCATGTCAGGAAGGTTAGGTGATGGTTTGATTGGCAGCCTGTAAAGTTTGTCGTGAGTGTAGTTCAGGCATTTCACAACCTTGAGATTGCATTTGAGCTTGTCCCTGAGCCACCCTTCGCCGTTTGCCATCATTGCCAGTTCACCGAGTGTCATTCCGTGAGCAATAGGAATAGGAAGCGCGCCCACTCCGCTCTTGAGATTCATGTCAAGAATAGGGCCGTCAACCATGAAACCTATAGGGTTAGGTCTGTCAAGAACTATGAACTCCTTGCCAAATTCAGCGCAGGTTGCCATCATCTTGACCATTGTAACGTAATATGTGTAGAAACGCACGCCCACATCCTGCAAATCAAAGATGAGCACGTCAAACATATCCATTGTTTCCTTTGAAGGGCCCTTGCCGCTGCCCTCATACAAGGACTTGATAGGCACGCCTGTCTTTGGGTCAATCGAGCTCTTTACGGTCTCGCCGGCATCGGCATCACCGCGGAAACCATGCTCCGGGCTCATTATGCAGGCAACCTTCACCTTGAGCGCCAGCAATGTATCCAGAATATGGTTCTTCTCATTCACCATTCCTGTCTGATTGCTCAGAATACACACCTTGCGGCCTTTCACCATGGAATAATACTTCATTACCTGGGCGGCGCCGGTAACTATATCGCTTGCATATGGAACATTCTCCTCCCCCGGGAATGTTTCAATCTCAACCCCTGCCGCAGCCTTGTTTGCGCCCAATGCCAGCATCATTGCAGTGGCCATAAGGCATAGTGTGTAAAAGCGTTTCATAATATTGCAGTTTTAATGATTTTCTACAGCATTGCTATTATTTTCTCAGTGGCTCCGAGGTTCTCCTTCACGTATTTCTGGAGAAGGGCTCCGGCTACAACGGCATTGTTGGCGCTGAGATAGTGGAGGATGGTCCTGCACAGGTCTTCAGGCTTGAGCACTGGAACGGCGCCTCCTATTGCAATTGCATCGTGCGCTTCCTGGAATTTCCTGTATGTTGGTCCGAAGCATACAGGAGCGCCGTAAGTTGCGGATTCCAGTATGTTATGAATTCCGGAAGGTATGAAGCCGCCTCCTACGAATGAGAAATCGGCATATTTGTAAATTGATGAAAGATAGCCTATTGCATCAACTATGAGCACGTTTGCATTACGTATTTCCTCATCTGAAAGAGAATCCAGCTGCGAGAATTTTATCACGCCCCACTGGCTGCAGCGTTTCTCCATTGCCTCAATCCTGCCGGCAGGCATTTCGTGAGGAGCAATAATGACCTTGATTCTCCTTTCCGGAAGGACCGCCTTGTTTGAAGCCATTCCATCGCTGTACTCAATGCTCCATTTCTGAACTTTCCTTGCCTTGTCAAGCAGCGCTGCGCTCTTCTGCACAGCTGGAAGAGGCCCGTATGACTTGCCTGAAGGGGAAGTGAATGAACCATCGCCGGTGGAATATTGTGAAAGCACCCGGGAAACCTGCTTGCCGCAGCACATCTCCATTGCAGGGAAAAGGAGGACTTCGTCTGAAGGCCAGGAACTTCCTGCTATCATTATGGTTGCCTCCTGAACGAACTTGTCTATCTGCGGGAAGTCCTTTGGATGGGAGGTGACTGTGGCCACGCGGTCAAAGCGGGTGTCACCGCCTAGAATGAGCCTGTCCTTGAGGCCTATTGAAGAAAGGAGCTCGAAGGATTCCCTATTCTGTACAAAGATGTGGGTGAAGCAGTGGAGCATCTCCCTGAAGAATCCACCCCAAGGCTTGAAGAAACTCTGTCCCGGACGGAAGATTGCGCTTATCAGGTAAGACTCCGTGCCATTGTTGCGCAGGCATTTGAGGTAATTGTACCAGAACTCGTATTTCACAAAGACCGCCCTCCTTGGATTCACTATGCGGATGAACTCCTTGGCATTGCACTTTGTATCCACCGGGAGATAGTAAACCCAGTCTGCGTATGAGTAATCCTTCCTGAGTTCATAGCCGCTTGGGGAGAAGAAAGTAAGAAGGATTTTCCAGTCCTTGCGGGCCGTTCGGTACCATTCTATTATTGGACGTGCCTGTTCGAATTCGCCCACGGAAGAGCAGTGGAACCATATTATAGGTTTGTCTGTCTTAACTTCATCCTCGATTTTCCTGAGAAGCCCTACCCTTCCCTCATAGAATTTTCCGGCCTTTGATTCGTGGTTGAACATCCAGGTCACTTGTGCGGCGAACAGGTACAGTTTTATGCCAAGATTATACAACATGATTGTACATAAAATAAAGTTTCAAAATTACATAATCTGCATCGCATTATGAAATTTAGTTTTATGAACTAAATTTCTTACCTTGCGTAAAATTTGGCGGCCTATGTCGGTGAACATTTCCAACATACTTGAATCGGTGGGAGAATACTGGCTTCTCATGAAAAAAGCTTTCAGGAAGCCGGAGAAATGGTCCATTTTCTTCAAGCAGTTCATTGAGGAGGCGGACAAGCTCATCATTGGCTCGATTCCAATAATTGCAATCATTTCTCTTTTCATAGGTGCGGTTGTTGTGATTCAGACAGACAAGAACATGGACAATCCGCTCATAGATAAGATGTACATTGGCTTCATGGCCCGCGAAACCCTTGTCCTTGAATTCTGCTCAACCATGGTTGCACTGATTCTTGCAGGCAAAATGGGCTCGAACATAGCCTCGGAGCTTGGCAGCATGAGAATAACCGAACAGATTGATGCAATGGAGATAATGGGCGTGAACTCCGCAGGCTATCTGATTCTGCCAAAGCTTGTGAGCGCCACCCTGCTCAGTCCGCTGCTCATGCTCATGAGTTTCATCATGGGTCTGCTTGGAGGTGCATTGGTGGTGCAGGTTATGGGTATGATATCCCTGAGCCAGTATGTTCAGGGCCTGCAATTCTCATTCAAGCCCCATTACATCACATACAGTATGACCAAGATGGCTGTCTTCTGCTTCATTATAACCTCAGTCTGCTCCTATTTCGGATATTATGCAAAAGGAGGTTCTCTGGGCGTTGGACGCAGCAGTACACGCGCCATTGTAATCAGCAGCGCACTCATTCTGATATTCAACTATCTGCTTACCAACATTTTACTTTAGGAATGATAAAGGTCAACAATATATGCAAATCCTTTGACGGGCGCACGGTTCTGGACAATATTTCAATAAGTTACAACCCAGGGCAGTGTTCCTTGATCATTGGAGCCAGCGGAAGCGGCAAAACGGTGCTTCTGAAGAACCTTGTAGGCCTCATGCAACCCGATTCCGGAGAAATATGGTATGGCTCGGACCTTTTTACAGCGATGGACGAGAATCAGAAGAAATCCGTTCGCACCAACATTGGAATGCTTTTCCAGGGCAGTGCGCTGTTTGACTTTGCCAGCGTTGAGGAGAACGTGATGTTCCCTATGGATTTCTTCACCAACTGGAGCCGCGAACAGAAACTCGAGAGAGCCAATTTCTGCCTCAAGAGAGTAAATCTTGAGAACGCCAACAAAAAGATGCCGTCGGAGTTGAGCGGTGGAATGCAGAAAAGAGTGGGCATTGCACGCGCAATAGCCCTCAACCCCAAATACCTTTTCTGTGACGAACCTAACTCCGGTCTCGATCCTACAACCTCAATTGTAATTGACCGTCTGATTCATGAAATAACTCAGGAATACAACATTACAACCGTAATCAACACCCACGACATGAACTCCGTAATGGAAATCGGAGACAAGATAGGTTTCATTTACAAGGGGCGCCTGCTTTGGGAAGGCTGCAACAGCGATATACTTGACTCGGAGTGCAAGGAGCTGAACGATTTCGTATTCGCATCAAAAATGGCCCGCCGCCTCAAAGGACTGGAATAAAAGGCAAAAAAAGTATAAAAATTATTTGCATTGGTACAAAAAGTTTATACCTTTGCAGTCCCAAACAGTGAGATATGGTGTAATGGTAGCACTCCAGATTCTGGCTCTGTCGGTGAGGGTTCGAGTCCTTCTATCTCAACCAAGTATCTGCAAACCCAAAAATTTGCAGATTTATTTTTAAGTTCTTTACACAATGGCGCGGTAGCTCAGCTGGTTAGAGCGCATGATTCATAATCATGAGGTCCCCAGTTCAATCCTGGGCCGCGCTACGAACTGAAAATGAGGCACTTACGCAAGTAGGTGCCTCATTCATTTTCTGGGGTCGGGAAGCTCTAGGGAAGTTGAACTCCGTAAAATCATCGCCCTCCGCACAAAACACTGAAAGTCTTTGGAAGATATCTGCGTAATAGAATTCCTGCGAGCGTACAGATAAGCAAATCTGCGACGAAAAGAGCCAGTGCGAAAAATATCATTCCAAGTGTACCGGTTACATCAATGAAGCGTATCAGCAGCAGGCCGATAACGTATATTATCATATAGCCGTGCGAACAATACAAAAACATTGAATGGGGTGCCATATTCCGGACAAACGCATCTGCATTTCTGTGGGAAATGAGAATCCCCGAAAGCTTCAGCAGAAGGAAAAACGTTGGCAGATGGGCGGGAAAATGTGTTGTAATACCGCAGTACAGGCCTTCGGAATGGACATGGAAAACTGCGGCTATGCAGCCTGCTATCACCAGTGGCCAGGGAATCCATTTGTCGGCGAGGCTGAAGAAATCCCATTTCCTGATTGCGCATAGTCCTCCGAGCGAGTAAAAGAAAAGAGCATGAGGCGCTGTCAGAGGAGATATGACAAAAACAAGAGCAAGCAGGCAAAGAGTCATATATATCCACGGAATCTTGTGCAAAAGCCAGTTGATCAGCGGCGATAGTATTGATAATATGAACAGGTCACGGATAAACCAGAACTGATACAGCAAAGGGACCCCTATGGACCCGGAAAGCATTCCGGAATAGTCTCCGAATATTCCTTTAAGCCAATCAAGAGGGTTGCTGCTTTCAAGAAAAGCGAACTGAAGGATCCTCCCTGTCCACTTCATAAGGGCAAGATACTCGAGGCAGGCAACTGCTGTCCAGATGAGCATAGGCAACATCAACCCCTCAAGTTTCTTCAATACGGTATCCTTGTAATTGCGAGGCTTTGCAAACTGCAAGTAGCCGGATATGATAAAAAAGACGGGCACAATTCCTATTCCCAGTCCATAGACAACAATCATATACACCCACCCGAATGCGGGCTTAAAACAGAAGTCGGCTAAAGAGGCTTGAAAACAGGGCCATTGTACCGCGTGTTGCATCAAAACAAGCACGATACATAACCATCGGAGTGATGTTATCCGTTCGGACATCTGATTACTTATCATAGTTGCAAAATTAATAAAAATCGGAAAGTTCCAGGGAAGTTGAACTGGGTCATGTGCAAATTAATCACTAAATTTGAGCATGAAACTTCTGATCATAGGTGGCGGCGCAATTGCCGATTCGGTACATATCCCATCGGCCCTGAAACTTCTTGGCAGGGAGAACGTATATCTGGCCGAGCCGCTTCCGGAACGGGCCGCCCGAATGGCTGAAAAACATTCCCTGCTGCACGTGGTGAAGGATTACCATCGCTGTGTAAAAGAGGTGGATGCCTGCGTGATAGCCACCCCTCCGCACCTTCACAATGCCATATTAAAGGACTGCATTGAGGCTGGCAAGCATGTTCTGTGTGAAAAGCCGCTTTCACCATCGATGGTGGAAACAAGGACAATACTGGATGAAGCAAAGGGCGGACTGGTGCTGGGAATGTGCCACAGCTGCAGGTTCTACCCAAGCAGAAAGGAAGTCAGGGAGCTTGTCAGGAACGGCTTCTTCGGCCCGGACCCGGAGATTTCCATTGTTCACGGATCCGCTGTCAAGTGGCCTTCGGTCACCGGATACAACTACAATAAGGAACTGGTCCCGGGTGGCGTGCTCTTTGATATGGGAATACATCCGCTCGATTTCGTGTACTGGTGTCTTGGGAAGCCCGAAAAGCTTGAATACGAGGATGATGCCACCGATGGACTTGAGGACAACGCCTTTGTATCAATGCATTACCGCACATCAACAGCACGGATAAGGATAAGCCGCAGCGAGCAGCTTTCCAACAATATCACAGTCAGTGGGAACGGACACGTTGCCGCCATAGGCTCCTACGATACAGACAGATACACCCTTGACGGAGTGCTCCATACCTCCTCCTGCAGCACTTTCAATCTCTCACACAGCGATGGCAATGAAACAGGTCTGGCCCAGCTTTCGAACTTCCTGAATGCCATTGAGGGGAAAGAACCTATTGCCTGCCCCATAGAGGAAGGCCTTGATGTGATTGGAATTGTGGAGGAATGCTATTCGCTGCACCGGACTTCAATTGTGTAAGGCACTCCGTTGAGCACATCAACACGGCCTGTGTATTGAGTTCCATTCGGAGATTTCACAGTGTCAACCGTTGTGTCACAGAACACTGAAATGTACATTGTACCAGCCTTTGGAGCAACAATACTGTACGTCTTGTTCATTCCCAGAGCCATGTTCTGATATTTTGCATTCTCGCGGAAGGCAAAATCACCCGGATTCGCGAAAATGAACATGTCATAATTGTCATTCCCCTTCACTCCCCTCAACGATATTGTAAGCGTATCAGTGCCCTGAGGAACCTCAACGGTGAAATGATGATACTGCTTGTCACCTATCTTGGTGAATTCAGGCATCCTGTCATGCGTGCTTCTGTCCATCCTGCGGGCCTGTCCCGGAACAAGCGCGGCCTTTACCCTGGCAGGACCGTTCCCGTCCATTGCGTAGAGTTCCATTGATGTCATCAGCTGCAGACGGTCACCGGAAATCATATCCTCCGGATGCGAGCCGATTACAACCAGACGACCTGAATTTGCATTTGCCTTGTAAGCCCAGCAGGCAACCCTGCCGTTATTGTGCATCTTTCTGCCGTTCAATGAATCCAGCACTCTGTATCTGGCCAGCACTTCGGTTCCTTCAGGCATAGGATAGCTTTCATCGTCATTCATATAGCAGCCTGCATTATGACGGACGCTGTCAACCTGCATGTCATCACCGAACTGATAGTATTTCAGCAGAGGACTCCCCTGCTCTATTGTTATCTCCGTGAAGCTCCGGTGCATGCCCGTATGTGTGACGTGTCCCGGCCAGATATGGAAATAATACTCATAGTCAGGATATTTGTCATAGCCCTGAGCGCATATCAGAGAGCCTGCGCAGGTGCCTGCATAAGAGCCTCCTGCAGCATAGAAATCCCTGATTCTCTGACGGCCCTCCTCGCCAAGGGAAGCGCCGTGGCCTCTTGAATTGCCGCCATGCACGAAGAACAGACGGAAACGAGGTGAACCATCGGGGTACAGAAGGACTCCGTTCTCATCAATGGCAGAGCCCACTATCATCTCAGTCTGCCTTATGGTATCCACCTGCGACAGTTCATCACCATCCACAGTCCTGAAGTACTCGAAACTCTTGCCGGCCAGACGCGCCGCAGGATGGTCATTGCGCACATTCAGCCCTATCCCGGAATCAAAGAATACATCCTTGTAATATCCTTTGTCATTGTTTTTCACCGGCGATGGTTCCACAACTTCCTTTTCCTGCCTTGCCTTCTTTCTTGGTTCCGCAGGATCTGCAGCATTTGCCGCCGCACCGGACACCGCCACAAGCGCGAGCGAGATGATCATTGAATGAATGAGGTTTGTTTTCATATCTGAATAATTTGTATTTCGTTATAATAAGACGGCTATCAGAACATTGCTATGCGCTGTATGAAATAGTTCTTGAGTTTTTGCCATTCGTAGTAGCAGCCGGTGCTTGGAGCAAGGGAAGGTATGAGAACCTCCTTCTCGTTCTTGAGAATCTTCACAAGCACATCCGGCTGATTTTTGCACGTACGCAGGCCACTTGCGTTCCGTGCACCTTTTGCAGGACTGGCAGCTTGATCCGAACAGTTCACACTTGAAGCGAGCTCTGTACCGGATGCTTGCCTTATGTAAAATATCAGCTGTACGTTGCCGGCCGTGCAGACATTCGTGAAATCAATTACACGGTCAAGCGCTCCTATGGCCGGGCCCTGATAGTCCGCACCCTCGACTCCCATAAGTGCAAGGAGGGGGTATAGGTAAGTATCGTGACTGAAGCGAAGATTCGCGGCCACTGGATTTCCTGCAATGGCACTGTCGGCCTCATCAATGATTGTCCTGAGAATGCCTGCCCCATAATAATGCATTCTTGTATGGTCACTCCCTGAGCAGGCGCAGGAATGCGCATACCAGATGAGCGTTTCAACGGTCCAGAGATAGTAAAGTTCCTCGGCCGTGAAGTATTTCTCAAAATTCGGGACCAGGGTATCTCCTATGCATTCATAATGCCTCCCCGAAAACTGTATCCTTATGAATATTGAATCATCAATTGAATCTGCCAGACTTGATTTTGACAATAAAGTTCCATGGCTGAGGGCTGTATCCCTGCCATTACTGGCCATTAACGAATCGTTGTTATTGGAAACGAACAGCAACGAACGCAGTCGCCTGGTGTCAAAGCCCTTCATAAGCTGGGCTGTGGATTCGCTTGTATCTGGGAATCTTTCATTTCTGCGCACTTCCTTTGACATTGGATAACCGCTGGTTGCCAGCACGGCCGCTGGATATTCCAGGGTATCTCTGGCCGTATAGCTGCTCACTTCCAGATCCGGAGCGTTCAGGGCAAGCTGTGCCAGGAAATTCTCCTTGCTTGCTATGGTCCTGCCGGAAGTTGTTGAAACAGCTATTATTCGTTTCCTTTCGGGATTGGAAAAAACCTGGGGATAGTGGCTGTACATTCTGCGGCTGATATTCCTGTGCTCCCAGGCGCCTTTCTGTGTAAGTTGCCCATACTTGCCCTCGGAGTATTCTTTCAACGCAATGAGGTCTGACAGCAATTGTTCCCCCGTTTCACTCAGAATCATTTTTCTGCTTTCCGCTGCTACTGCGGAAGTGCTTGAAGAACCAGCAGAACTCTTACGTGAATCAGCATTATCTACTCTGGAGGAATACTTCATCAATTCATCAATAACCGCAAAATCCTCCCTGCTGCCGGCAAAACGGCTGCCGTGCCTGCCGAAATGACTGATATAGAACGGTTCATAACCATCGGGAGTGGAAGAAAACAATGTATCAAGCGGCTCATAGGCATGCAGGCATCCTCCTGAGCGGGAAGGCTTTTCAAGAATCAAGGCTCTGGCGCTGATTGCCCGTTCTGAAGTTGAGGAATCTTCCGGTACTGTGCTCATAGCATCTGTTCCAGACTGAAATGACACAGAAGTGGAACACGATGTGCATGATGATGCCGCAGTTGAACGACTTGTACGTGATTGTGCCACAGGTGAATAAATAGCCTGTGATGAAAGTTCAACTGAAACTGCTGAACGCTCATTGGGAATTGAAACAAGTTCATAATGACCTGATATTGAAATCAGGCAGCATAGCAGGCAATTGAAAATGTGCAGACAAGAAAACATAATATTCACCATTCCATAACAAAGCTAATCACATTTCCCTTCATTTCAAAAAGCCGGACAAGCAGTTATTGAAACATCCGCGTCAACTGTATCCTCAACATAACCAATACTCGTAAATCTGACACGTTCCGTACAGGAAATGAGCAAATTCTGTACCGAGCAAGCGAAATCGGACGTTCCGTACAGGAAAAGGGTGCAATCCTGTACGAGACGAGAAAAATCGGACGTTTCGGACAGGAAAAGGGCGAATCCTGTACGAGACGAGAAAAATCGGACGTTTCGGACAGGAAAAGGGCAAATCCTGTACGGAATGGAGAGGCGGATTGGCAAAGCAATGTGGCAGAGTCATTGTGGCACCGCCGCTGGCCTTATACCCAAGCCAGCGGCTACAGCAGGAAGCGCTGCATGGAGCTTTGAATGGCTCCATTTGCGCTTCCGCTGTTGCCGGACCTTTTCGTTCCCAACGAAAACCGGTCTCGTTTTGAGGAAAATGTGGCCAAACGTGCTTCAAATCCCACAAACAGGAGCATTTCGTCAAAAAAAGTAACCAAATGCTATTAAAGAGAAGACAAAGTGATCGCAAACCCTCATAACATAAGGGGTTTGCGTTCAGGTAGAAGAAAAACATATTTGATTATCAGTTAGTTACAAAATATAGTGATCTCAAACCCCCGCAGTTTGAGGGGTTTGAGGTCACTTGTAACTAAAGACACGGCCAACCAACCATATTTTCGGCAAAAAGCCTGACCGAAGAAAGGCCTCATCAGCGGCCTGGCGGAGCGTGCGAACCTGCGGAATGCGAAAACTTGCTCAAAGAGTGCGAATAGTTGCGAAAAGCAGCAGGTTCGGTATAGCCCGTGAGCGGTGCAATACTGATACCGCATCAGCAGTATAGCGATGCCCGCGGATTTGGGCGAAAGCAAATAAGTGGCGCAAAGGCCCAAATCCGGTATAGGGCAAGGAGCGAAAATAAACCAAAGTGACATGTGACCTGTTTGGAATGCGAAAACTTGCGAAAAACAAGCGAAGAGTTACGAAGAGCAGTAAGTTCGGTATAGCCCGGGAGCGGGAATAAACACAACTGCCACAATCAAGCGAGTTATAAGAATCGGAGAACGGGCGCATTGTGAGCAAAGACACAACCAAACGAGCAAAGTTGAAACGGCAAACAGGGGGCGCAAGTGGCAGGTGACCGGCTTGCAAAAAAATTTTGCTCAGGAAAGGCAAAATTTTCTTTGCAGGGCGCGTTACCTGCAATCA
>NZ_JBAELF010000005.1:0-42052 GCF_056211015.1 Candidatus Egerieousia sp. | reverse complement strand
GCCATCGTAGAGGGCATCCGCTTCGACTATCTCCTTGTCGACAGTTGGTTCCCTTGTGCTGAACTGCTTCAGTTCATCCATAGCCGTCACTTCAGGTGCAATCTCATCGGTATGATCAAGATGGGAAAGACCAAATACAATACTGCACTCGGCAATCTTTCCGCCCCGGACATCATCAATAAACTTGTGAAATCCAAGACTGTCAAGTATGCCCGTTCCATCGGATACCACTACGCATCCATCAAGGCCAGTTATGCCGGAATGGATGTTATGCTGTTCTTCTACAGGAAGGGCAACGGCTCCTGGAACGCCCTCATATCCACAGACACGGGCATCGATGCGAAGGGGGCTTTCAGGCTTTACTCCAGAAGGTGGGTTATAGAAGTGGCTCATAAGGAGATGAAGGGTTTGCTCAACCTCGGGAAATGCCAGTGCATCGACTTTGCCGGGCAGATTGCCGGACTGTCACTGTGTATGATACAATACAATATCCTTGGCTGTGTGAAGCGGTTCGAGGCATATGAGACCATCGGGGGCCTCTTTTCAGAAGTCACCGGTGAGACTGTTGAACTTTCGGTCGCCCAGAGAATCTGGGGACTGATCGTAGAAGTAATCAACGTCATTGCAGGGTTCATAGCCTGTGATCCGTTCGAACTTATTGAAAACGTAATAAACAACAACGATCAAATCAAAGCAGTGAAGCTAGCCTTCGACCGGCTCGATCTGGCCGGAGCAGCGGCCTGAATCACTTGCGAAACTTGAGCAGATAATTTATAGTACTCAAGTTTTGCAAGCCTCCCGCAAGTTCTTGAAAAGCAATAAGCTAAATGCTTGCGAAACTTGTGTTATAGTATAATCACCAGAGTATGGTAATAGTAAACATTGATGTGATGCTTGCCCGCAGGAAAATGTCCTGCGGAGAGCTTGCACAAAAGATAGGCATAACTCCCGCAAACCTTTCCATCTTGAAGACAGGAAAGGCCAAGGCCATACGCTTCTCCACAATGGATGCTATATGCAAGGCCCTGGACTGCCAGCCATCCGATATATTCGAGTGGCGGCCTGAGGAAACTTGATTGAAAAAATATAGTTCTATGTATTGCAAGGTAGTACAAATTATATATCTTTGTGCGTGAAAAACAGATTTATCAATTAACAACCAATAATTAATTTCAGACTTTTGATTATGAAAAAGTTATTTTGTGTTCTTGCTTTTGTGCTCGGCATGGTTGCCAGCGCATCTGCACAGTTCCTCAATCCACAGCAGCCGGTTCCAAACGACACCACTGTTGTAACAGGCAAACTGGACAACGGACTTACCTATTACATAAAACACAATGAGAAGCCGGCTCAGAGAGCTGATTTCTATATTGTGTCAAATGTGGGGTCAATCCAGCAGGACAGCACACAGGGCGGTCTTGCCCACTTCCTTGAGCACATGTGCTTCAACGGTCTCAAGGATTTCCCTGACAAGGAGCTGTTCACATACCTTGAGGGGATCGGCGCCAAGTTCGGTGCCAATATCAATGCAGGAACAGGCATTGAGACAACATCCTACATGCTCAACAACATTCCTGTGACAAGAACAGGCATAGTTGATTCCTGCCTGCTCATTCTTCAGAACTACGGCGCATACGTAACCTGTGATCCTAAGGCCATTGACGATGAGCGCGGAGTTATTATTGAGGAGAAGAGAACGAGGAATACCGCTGGCTGGAGATACTCAACATTCATGTATGACCATCTTTTCAAAGGAAGCAAATATGCAGTTGCTCTTCCTGAACTCATTGGAAGCGAGGAGCAGTTGAAGACCTTCAAGCCTGAGACACTCGTTGATTACTACCATACCTGGTACCGTCCTGACCTTCAGGCAATCATTGTGGTTGGTGATGTTGACGTGAACTATGTTGAGAACCAGATTAAGAAGACTTTCAACGTGCTTCCTAAGAGGGAGAATCCGAAACCTAAGGAGATGTACAGGATTCCTGACAACGAGCAGCCTATAGTTGGCGTGTTCACAGACAAGGAATTCCCTCAGACCTCCTTGACCATGTTCTTCAAGAAGGATCCTATCCCTGTAGAGTACAGGAACCTGGGAATGGTTGTTCTTGTTGATCTTTACAAGGATGTTGCCAGCACAATCCTCAACGAAAGGTACAATGACATAGCTTCAAGACCGGATGCTCCATTCCTCAATGCCAGCGCTGGCTTCGAGTCTGTTGTAATGACCCTGGATGCACTTGCACTCAGCGTTCAGACCAAGGAGGATGCAATGGTTTCAGGCTTCCAGGCCGCTTTGAACGAACTTGAAAGGGCAAAACGTTATGGATTCACAAACGCTGAGTTCGAGAGAGCAAAGAGCAATGTCCTCAAACGTTACGAGCGTGCTGCGGAGAATGAGGCAGGCCGCGAGAACGGTACAATAGTTTACGATTATATCAACGCCTTTACAAAAGGTTATGCATACCCATCTCCAAGCAAGGAGTATGAGATTGTGAAGGGCTATTTCGAACTTGGTGCAGTAACACTTCCTGCAATAAACCAGCTTATGGCTCAGGCAATCGACTACAAGGATGTGGTTATCCTTGCTGCAGCTCCTGAGAAAGAGGGCATCAAGCTTCCGGGCGAGGATGAACTCGTTGCTACTGTTGCCACAGCACAGGCCACAGAACTTACAGCACCTGTTGAGGAGAACGCAAACGAGCCTCTCGTTGATGCAGCTGCTCTCAAGGGCTCCAAGGTAAAGAAAGTGTCCGAGGACAAGTTCGGCACACAGAAGGTCGTACTTGCCAACGGTATTGAAATATACCTCAAGAAGACAGATTTCAAGAAGGACGAGGTGATGTTCAAGATTTATGTTGAGGGTGGAAAATCTGTTCTTTCAGATGAAATGCTTCCAGTTTGGTCCGATGACCTCGGCAATGGCAGCATCTTCATTTCATACGCCGGTCTTTCAAAATTCTCACAGCCGGCTCTTGAGAAGGCGCTTGCCGGAAAGGCCGCTCACGTATCACCATTCGTAAGCAATCTCTCAAATGGCGTTTCGGGTTCAGGTTCTCCAAAGGATTTCGAGACAATGATGCAGCTTGCATACCTGTATTTCGTTGATCCAAGATTCAATGCCGATGAAATCAACGTTGGCGTGAATATGGTCAAGCAGATGCTTCCTAACATTCTCAAGGACCCTAACACAATCTTTGGAATAGAATTCCAGAAGACATTGTTCGGCAACAGTCCAAGAAGACCTCAGCTGGACGAGAACTTCATGGACAAGGCAAGCGTTGAGAAATTTGAGCAGTCTTACAGACAGCTGTTCAGCAATGCAAAGGATGCAAAAATGTTCATTGTAGGTAATGTGGAGCTCTCAGAGATTCAGCCAATGCTTGAGAAATACATCGGCTCCCTCCCAATGGGCAAGAAGGCTGTCAAGAAGACAGACAATGTTGCAATGCCTGTGAAGGGCAAGGTTGAGAATGTGTTCAAAGCACAGATGACAGCTCCTAAGACAACAGTAGGCCTGGTTTACAATGGAAACATTGAGTGGACTCTCAAGAATGCAGTTGCAATATCAGCTTTGAAGAACATTCTTGACCTCACTTACACAAAGACCATACGTGAGGAAGAGGGCGGTACATACGGTGTAGGCGTAGGTTCACAGCTTTCAGTATATCCTGAGTCACGCGCTATTGTTATCATGCAGTTCGATACGGATCCTGCAAAGGCCGACAAGCTCTGCGCAAAGACAATCGAGGGCATTGAGGACATTGCTGCAAACGGTGTTTGCCAGGATTACATTGACAAGACACGTGAGACAATGCTCAAGAGCGTTCCTGAGCAGCAGATTACCAACGGCTACTGGCTCGGCGTGATAGACAGCTACGTTACCGAGGGTCACGATGTTGATACAGAGAAACTTGATACCATCAAGGAAGTTGTTACTTCAGACAATATCAAGGCTCTTGCAAACGCTATCCTTTCACAGGGTAACTTCGCAAAGATTATCATGAATCCTGAAGCAGCTCCTGAGGCTGCTCCTGCAGAGGCAAAATAATCTTCTACTGCGATAGTACATTCTTCCGCTTTGTTGCGGCAGATGTACCTTCTCCCGCTTGATTGCGGCAGTCGTACCTCTTTCCGCTTGCTTGCGGCAGTCACTTCATCTGAAAATAAGCGCCTTTCCGGGGCACTTATTTTCATATTCCAGTGACCTGCCGCTATTTTTGTTTATTCCCGCTCCTTGCCCTATACCGGATTTGTGCCTTTACGCAGTTTATTCGCTTTCGCACAAATCCGCGGGCACCGCTATACCACTGATGTGGTATCAGTTTATTCCCGCTTCCGGGCTATACCGAACTTGCTGCTTTTCGCAACTCTCCTCATTCTTTCCGCAAGTATTCGCTTTCCAGCAAGTTCGCGCCCTCCGCTAGGCCTCTGATGCGGCCTTTTCTCAGAGCCTGCTACTGAATTTGGTCATGTTTATTGTCCGCACCGTGCTCAATACCCAATAATGGCGGGTATTGAGCATGGTTGCCATTAAATGGCTATTGAAAATCAGTTAGTTATATTTGGTGGTATGCTCAATACCCTGTAGAGCGGTGGTATTGAGCATGGTCGTTGTTTTTGAATGCACTGAATGTTCCGTGACAGAGGGCTGGGAATGAAAAGAAGAACACTTATGAATCAGCGGGCAAGTATTCCCTTGATGCAGGTCTGGGCGCAAACGCAGCCGAACACCGCCGGAAGATACGATATTGTGCCCACCTGTGACTTCTTGTTGCGTTCCTCTGCCTGAATAATTGCGTTGCGGTCCGGCAGTTCTTCAGAGAACACCGCCTTGAAGCCCTTGGATACACCAACTTTGCGCAACTTCTTCCTGAGAATATATGCCAGAGGGCAATTGTACGATTTGGAGATGTCGGTCACACGCACCGCCGTTGCGTCCATCTTTGCTCCGCTGCCCATTGAACTCACCAGCGGAAGTGCGTTGTCCATACAGTATTTGATGAGAGCAATCTTTGGAGAAAGAGTGTCAATGGCATCAACCACGTAATCAAGGGAATCTTTATAAGGGTCCAGAATCTGTGCAACTGTTTTGCCTTCCTGAGCAGACTGATTTACATCTGAAGGTATTTCCCCTTTGATGTCTGGCTCAGGTATATGTTCAATGGCATAATCCCCCACCGTATTTTCAAGCTCGTGATGTAAAGATTGTTCACAATCCTGTGGACTTTCAGACACTGATGAATCACAGATCTCCCCCAGAATGTAATCATCAACAAGAATGAGTTCAACTGAAGGGTTGATATCACGTGCACGTGTGGCCATGACATCACATTTCCTCAAACCAACGGTTGAATCCAGCGCCAGCAGCTGCCTGTTCTTGTTAGAAACGCTCACCCTGTCCGAATCAAGCAGGAGCAGACGCCCCACACCAGCACGTACGAGCATTTCAGCAGCGTATGCGCCAACACCGCCAAGACCTATCACACCCACGAACGAACTGCGCAGTATATCCAGACCAGCCTGGCCAAGCAATATACCGCTACGTTCCTGCCAGCCGGCAAATCCGCCTTCTTCCTTCATGCTCATTTTCTAAAGTCAAGACTCGAGTTCACATCAGATTCGGTTTGTCCCACACCACTTCTTCTGATAATGAAACGCTCATACCGAATCAGATGCTGGAATATTATCTTATACACGAGCACTTCATTTGTGCAACAGCATCCCTGAGCTGATCAAGTGCCTGGGTAAGAACACTCCGAGGGCAAGCAATGTTAAGGCGCACAAAACCAGTGCCCTCAGGGCCGAACATTGTTCCATCGTTCATGAAAAGATGAGCTTTCTTCACAAGGAAGTTCACCAGTTTCTCCTGACAGAGTCCAAGGCCGCTGCAATCAAGCCAGATCAGGAACGATGCCTGCGGCAGCATTGCCTTCACGCACGGAATATTGCGTCTGAGATATTTGTCAACGTATGAAATGTTGGATTCAACGTATCTGAGCATCTGCCTTCTCCAGTCAGCACCATGCTTGTAAGCCGCCATGGTAACCACAGCAGAGAAAATAGAAGGATTATCCAGCTCGTTGGCCTCCATGAAGGTGAAGAAACGTTTTCTCAGCTCAGGATTTGGAACGATTGCGTATGAAGAAACAACACCTGCTATGTTGAAAGTCTTTGACGGCGACATGAATGTGATGCTGTTCTGTGCGGCTTCCTCGCTCACACTTGCAAAAGGAATGTGCTTGAAGCCCTTGTGAGCCATTTCTGCATGGATTTCATCGGAGATTACGAGCACGCCGTGCTTTGCGCTCAGTGATGCAACTCTCTCAAGAGTCTCCCTGCTCCAGCATATACCGGCAGGATTGTGAGGATTTGAAAGTATGAGCAGCTTGCCGCCGTTCACCATGCACTTCTCCAAAGACTCGAAGTCCATCTCGTAGCCAACCAGACGCTTCCCGCCACCTTTCTCACAACCGGATGCACACTCCTCCTCATATACAGGAATCAGAGGATTGTACATCATCTCCATTTCATTCTTCTGTGAAACCAGACGGAAAGGATGGTACACAGGCGGCTGAATGATAACCTTTGCGCCCCTAGGAATCAAGCTCCATTCAACCAGACCGATACCTTTCACGATACCCGGAACGAAGCACATCCACTCAGGCTTCACGTTCCATCCGTGCAGTTTCTTCACCCACTCGGCGATAGTCTTGAAATAATCCTTAGGCATCTGAGGATAGCCCAGCACAGGGCAGCTCAAGCGCTTTTGAATAGCTTCCATTACAAAATCCGGTGTAGCAAAGTCCATATCAGCAATCCACAAAGGAATCACATCCTTTGGAGTCCTGTCATACTTCAGGCAATCGGTCCCCCTGCGCTCGATAATCTGGTCAAAATTGTATTTCATCTCTATCTTTTATTTAATTTTTTACTGCGATGGTATTAATACAAAGTTACACATTCTCTCACAATTATTTACATAATTCCGTCCGTATTTGCAGCAAGCCTGTCAATAAACTCAGGTTTCGCAAACTTGAGTTAATGAATATTGCCAAGGAGCATTGAAACTTCATCTGATTTCAGTCTGAGTATTCTGGCAATCTGGTTCGAACTTGCGGCTGTTATTTTTCTAATGTGCGGTACAAGCCTGTATTTCTCTTCGCGGGTAAGCCACTGTATTGATTCTTTGTTCAATATTCTTTTTGACAATTCAAAGCATTCGGCCATGACTTCGGTATCTGAATACTTGTTTCTTTTTATGACATATTTTGCCTCTTCCACAGAAGAATTTGTCAAAGCGAGGGAACGATAGAATTCCGTCCTGTTTCTGAACAGACTTTCAACAAGTTTGTAATCAACAAGAGACCATGGTACGATTGTGCCGTCAGGATTTAACATGAGTCTGGAATCGGTCAGATTCGCGCGCGTGTTAAGCAAACGTCGACATTCATTGGTTCCAAGGTCTTTCACATTAATCATATTGTTCTGTTTCGTGTTTAAGCACACTCCTGATTCCGAGCATGTCTGATAGGCGCTGAGGTCTGAAAAATATGCCGGAAAGGAAGACCATTTGTAGAGTTCAGGGCTCTTGACAATACCTGCAGTTACTGGATTGAGCAGAATGTAGCAAATGCAGTTCCTCAGATAAATCATTGTTGTAATCTCTTTCGGAATGCAATCAATGTCCTTAAGAATTTTATGTTCTCCGTGTTCAAGATATGCATATCGGGCATAATTCCGTTTATACTCATCAGCGAACTTCTTTGCCTGTTCAAAACTTGGAGATGCAACCGCCCAGTGGGAATGAGTGGACATATGGCAGTAGCAGATGATGTCCACCTCTGTCTTGTGCGCGCATATGGCGCTTATCTTGATTGCCTGATTATAATCCTTGTCCGAAAAGTGGATGATTCCATTGTTCGTACCGTCTGTACATGTGTGGAAGAATCTGACTTCTGAAGCACTCTCCCCCTCAAAATATCCTTTCATAAACATTGTGCCGCAGATTAGTGGGCGGTCAACTGCAAATTTAATAATTATTCATGATTTGTCAAGTGTGCTCAATACCCTTGGTAATAGGGGTATTGAGCATACCTGCGAATATAACTCATTGATTTTCAGTAGTGGTAAAATGCCAACCATGCTCAATACCCATATCAATGAGGGTATTGAGCACACCTGCGAGCGCAACAGGAAGTTACAGGCGCCCGGACCTGCTAGCTTTGCCAAAGCTACCGGAGCAGCCATCAGTTTATTAGGATTTGTGCGAGGTAAGCCTTAATTTTGCGGAATAATTTGAAAATTATAACCATCGAGGTAAAGGAATATGGAAAAGAATTACAAAAGACATTTGATTACTGCTGCGCTGCCATACGCTAACGGTGGCGTTCATATAGGACATCTTGCAGGAGTTTACGTGCCTGCGGACATTTACGCGCGCTACCTCAGATTGAGGGGTGAGGAAGTGAAGTTCATCTGCGGAAGCGATGAGCACGGCGTTCCTATCACCATAAAGGCAAAGAAGCTGGGATGTACCCCGCAGGACGTTGTGGACAAGTATCACAAGATTATCAAGGAGTCTTTTGAGGGTCTGGGAATAAGTTTCGATATCTACTCAAGGACATCGAGCAACATTCATAGCAAGACCGCCAGTGATTTCTTCCGCAAGCTTTACGATGATGGCAAGTTCATTGAGAAAGAGTCCGAACAATTCTTTGACCTTGAGGCCAATACCTTCCTGGCAGACCGTTATATCACAGGTACCTGCCCAAAGTGCGGTGCTGAAGGCGCATACGGTGACCAGTGCGAGAAATGCGGATCGACTCTCAGCCCTGATGAACTTATCAATCCTAAATCCGCAATCAGCGGCAGCGAGCCAATCAAGAAGAAAACCAAACACTGGTATCTGCCGCTTGACAAGTACGAGCAGTGGTTGCGCGAGTGGATTCTCGATGGTCACAAGGAGTGGAAGACCAACGTTTACGGTCAGTGCAAGAGCTGGCTGGACGGCGGACTTCAGCCAAGAGCCGTAAGCCGTGACCTTGAATGGGGCGTTCCTGTTCCGGTTGATGGGGCTCAGGGCAAGGTTCTTTACGTATGGTTCGATGCCCCTATCGGCTACATTTCCAACACTATAGAACTTCTTGGCAATGACTGGGAGAAATGGTGGAAGAGCGAGGATACAAAGCTTGTTCATTTCATTGGCAAGGACAACATTGTGTTCCACTGCATAGTCTTCCCAAGCATGCTCAAGGCTCACGGCGGATACATCCTTCCTGAAAACGTTCCGGCAAACGAGTTCCTCAACCTTGAGGGCCGCAAGATTTCAACTTCAAGGAACTGGGCAATCTGGCTGGACGATTACCTAAAGGATTTCCCTGGCCAGCAGGACGTTCTGAGATATGTTCTCTGCGCCAACGCACCGGAGACCAAGGACAACGATTTCACCTGGAAGGATTTCCAGACCAGGAACAACAGCGAGCTCGTGGCCATATACGGAAACTTTGTTAACAGGGCCATTGTTCTCACCCACAAGTATTTCGGCGGCAAGGTTCCGGCAATCACAACCCTGCAGGATATTGACAGGGAAGTCCTGGCACAGCTTCCTCAGCTCAGGACAGAACTCGAAAGAAGCATCAGCTCATACAGATTCCGCGAGGCTCTCAAGACAGCAATGGACATTGCCCGCCTTGGCAACAAGTACCTCACTGATACAGAACCTTGGAAACTGGCCAAAACAGATATGGAGCGCGTAGCCACCATCCTGAACGTATCACTTCAGATATGTGCCAACCTGGCGATAGCATTCGAGCCTTTCCTTCCTTTCTCTTCAGCAAAACTCAGAGCCATGCTCAATATTGAGAAACTTGAATGGAACAGTTTCGGTTCATCTGAAATCCTTGTGCCAGGCTCGCAGCTCAACAAGGCGGAACTCATGTTCGCAAAGATTGAGGACGAGGTTATTGATGCGCAGCTGAAGAAACTGGCCGATACCGATGCAGCCAATCAGGCCGCTGCAGAGGCAGAGGCAGCCGCCGCTCCTGTGAAACCTGCCCCTCAGAAAGAGGAATGCACCTTTGATGAGTTCGGCAGGATGGATATCCGTACAGCAACCGTGCTTGAGGCTGTGCGTGTTCCAAAGACAGACAAGCTCCTCAAGCTTACAATAGACACAGGCATTGATACACGTACCATAGTATCAGGCATTGCTGAATACTACTCTCCTGAAGATATGCTCGGCAAGCAGATATGCATCCTGGCCAACCTCCAGCCACGCAAGATCCGCGGCATAGAGAGCAAGGGCATGATACTCATGGCCAAGAACGAAAAGGGTGAAATGAAATTCGTCACCCCGGAGAAACTCATTGAGAACGGTGCCTGTGTAGGATAATCGTTGATCAGATAGAATATCTTCCTGAGGCTTCAAGCAGCTGCTTCTTGACATTGTTGAATCTGGCAAGAGTCTTCATCAGTTTGAGAAGAAGCTTGGAGTCTCCGCTGTTCTGTACCTTCTCGATTTCTTTCTGAACTTCCTGGCATTTTTGTGAAACAAGTTTTGCCTTGTAAATGCAGATGCATTTTGGAATGACTTTGCCAAGCATCACGTTCTCAGGTACGATTGACTTGTTGAACTCCTTGATTGTGATTTCGTAAGGCTGAACGAGCAGATTCGCCGTGAACGCAGCAATTTCTGCCTGAGGGTGGTTCAGGAAATGGTTGATTATCCTGTTCTGGCTCTGGCCGTTCATTGAGAAATACTCCTCGTATACAGTCCTGAGCATAGGACACTGCATCTGAATGTTGTCACATTCAAGATAACTCTTTATATACTGTTCCACTATCTCTGCTTCCGGAACTTCCTGCCCATATACGGCTTCACCGGGGTAGAACTCGGCCTTGCCGAACTTGAGCAGATAGTATATGATTTCATTTTCGCTTTCCCTGCAGAATGCCCAAGCTTCCTTCACGAATCTGCCGGCCTGTGCAGCATTGCCATATCCCGATGCCTGGCCATCGGTGCCGGTATCTGATGGGAAATCATCATTGTTTTGACGTTCATCCATGGCAGCCAGCCTTTCACGGCGCAGGGCCTCGGAATGCTCGCGTGCATCCTCCTTTATCTTGTTCTCAACCACACGCTGGTGTGCCTTGCCTATCTCTGAAGAAAGAAGGCCTGCGTCAAGAGAAAGCTTCTTTGCTGTACTGTCGGTGTACAATGTCCTGAGAATAGGGTCAGGAATCAAAGCTATTGAGTTCACTATCTCGGCTATGACCCGTGAACGGCGTATAGGGTCCCGTTCAAGGTTTTCATCTGAAGCCAGAATTCTGTATTTGAAGTCTATGAAGTCTTCTGCGGCTGATTCAAGGAATTGTTCCAGTTCTGTCTGGCTGTGCTTCCTGGCGTATGAGTCAGGGTCCTCACCGTCCGGGAACAGGGCGGCCTTTACATTCATGCCTTCCTTGAGGAACATGTCTATTCCTCGGATGGAGGCTTTAATTCCGGCCCAGTCACCATCGTAAAGTACGGTAATGTTGTTTGTGAAACGCTTGATCAGTGCAATCTGGCCCGATGTAAGGGATGTGCCGCCGCTGGCAACAACATTCTCCACTCCGCTCTGGTGGAACTGGATTACATCGGTGTAACCTTCAACCAGATAGCAATTGTCCTTTTTTGCAATTGCAGCCTTGGCCTCGAAAATTCCGTACAGGGACTTGTTCTTGACAAAAATCTCACTCTCGGGAGAATTCACATATTTGGCCTTTGTCTTGTCGGAAGTCAGGATTCGTCCTCCGAAAGCTATCACCTTTCCGCTTATAGAGTGCCACGGGAACATGACACGCCCGCGGAAACGGTCGAACAGGTCACCGCGCTCCTCGCTCTGGCAAACCAGTCCTGTTTTAACAAGATGCTCTGTCTTGTATCCCTTGAGTTGCGCCTGGGTTGTGAATGCGCGTGGAGCGTCAGGCGAATATCCCAGGCCGAACTTGCGGATTGTCTGTTCTGTAAAACCGCGTTCCTGGAAATAGCTCATTCCAATGTACCCGTCCTTTGGGTCGTGCAGTTTAGAGGCAAAGAACTCCTTGGCAAAATTGTTGACAATAAGCAGCGATTCGGTAAGCAGTCTGCGCTGGACATCTTCCGGACTTTCATTGCTCTCGCGTATTTCAATGCCGTATTTGCGTCCCAGATATCTGAGGGCTTCAACGTAGCTGATATGTTCGTGCTCCATTATGAATGACACGGCGCTGCCAGCCTTGCCGCAACCGAAACATTTGAAGATGCCCTTTGTTGGTGACACACTGAAACTCGGGGTCTTCTCGTTATGGAAAGGGCAGCAGGCAATCAGGTTTGCGCCCCTTCTCTTGAGGCTCACAAAATCGCCTACAACCTCTTCAATCCGGGTTGCTTCCAGAATTCGCTCTATGGTTTGCTGGTCTATCATTCTTTTGCAAAGATAATCAATCTTTAATACTGAAATGATTTCCAGCACTTTTTTGGTTGCAAAATATGGCTTTGCTTCATAACTTTGCAAATTAGGGTATTATTGATAATTAAAATGCAGGAGAAGACACCATTGATAGGGATGAATCTGGACAGGCTCCAGGAAATTGTCCTTGAGGAAGGCTTGCCAAAATTCACAGCCAAGCAGATAGCTCAGTGGATTTATGTGAAGCACTGCTGCTCCATTGATGAAATGAGCAACCTTTCAAAGGCAGCCCGCGAGCGCCTGAGCCGGAAGTATGAAGTAGGGATTCCTGCTCCTCTCATGGTGCATACCAGTGCCGATGGTACAAAAAAATATCTTTTTGGGACTCACACGGATATGGCGGTTGAGGCGGTTATGATACCTGATGGTGACCGCGCCACTCTCTGCGTATCTTCGCAGGCAGGATGCAGGATGGGCTGCTGCTTCTGCATGACAGGAAGACAAGGCTTCCATGGAAATCTCAGCACTGCACAGATTATCGGGCAATTCCTTGGAATAGAGGAGCACGACCGGCTTACAAATACCGTGTTCATGGGAATGGGCGAGCCAATGGACAATCTTGAGGCTGTGCTGGGGGCTCTGGAAATACTTACCGCTCCCTGGGGCTTCGCCTGGTCTCCGAAAAGGATAACGGTGAGCAGCATAGGTGTTATTCCAAATCTGAAGGTTCTTCTGGACCGGACAAAGGTTCACATTGCAATATCACTCCACAATCCATTCCCATCGCAGCGTATGGAACTTATGCCAATGGAAAAGGCCTGGCCGGTTGAAGAAGTGCTTGCATTGCTCAGACAGTATGACTTCACAGGACAGCGCAGGGTAAGCTTCGAATACACCATCTTCAGTGGAGTGAATGACTCCAAGGCTCACGCCGATGCCCTGATAAGGTTGCTAAGAGGGCTGGAGTGCAGGGTGAATCTCATTCGATTCCACGCAATCCCTGATTCGCCTCTGAAAACGGCTCCGCTCAGTGTAATGGAAATGTTCCGTGACAGGGTGTCCGCGGGGGGGATAACGGCAACCATACGCGCTTCACGCGGAGAAGACATATTCGCCGCATGCGGCCTTTTGAGCGGAGAACATAGAAATGGCAGTAACGACATGTAAATAACAATCATATATGGTGAAATACAGATATATCAAGATATTCCTTGCCGTACTTGCTTCTTTAAGCGTATCGTACGGCAGCAGGGCTCAGGTTGTACTGGCACCCAATGCTTCAACCCAGGTTGCAGTTCAGGCAGGGTTGGAACCCAATACCCTGGCCGAACTGGCGGACGAGCAGGTGGAAGCCTACCAGATGAAACATAAGGGAGACTCCACATCAAACACCTGGGCCGACAGGGCGAAACTGAACATCAAAATGACCAAGGATACGGTCTTTGTAATGCCTGAGCACCTTCGTGCACAGAAAACCAGACCGAAAGTGGCTGTGGTGCTTTGCGGTGGAGGTGCAAAGGGCGCCGCTCACGTTGGCGTGCTCAAGATCATAGAGGAAATAGGCATTCCTGTTGATATGGTTGTTGGAACCAGTATAGGCGGACTTGTTGGAGGAATGTATGCAATAGGTTACAAAGCCAACGACATTCAGAAAATGTTCCAGACAATGGACTGGAAATTCCTGTTGAGCAATGTGGCGGTGAGAAGGGATGCATCTTTCAGAGCAAAGGAGGATGACCAGATATATGTATTGAAAGTGCCTTTCTATGGTTTCCTTCAGAAAAGGGAGTCAATGCTGAACAGTGGAATGGTCAACGGACAGAATGTGTTCAATGTGCTGAACGGATATGCAGGAGGATACAGGGACTCACTCATGTTCGATCAGCTGCCAAAGGAATTCGCCTGTGTGGCAACCGACCTTTCTACCGGAGCCAGGGTTGTGCTCAGGGAGGGTTCGCTTCCAAAGGCAATGCGCGCCACAATGGCTATCCCCGGATTCTTTGAGGCTGTGGAGCTTGACGGCAGGGTATTGGTTGACGGCGGAGTTGTGGACAATTACCCGGTTGACGTTGCCAAGAGTCTTGGAGCGGATATAGTGATTGGAGTGGATATCTCTGATGAACTGTACACCAATGATGAACTGAAATCCCTTACGAATGTAATCCAGCAATTGATAAGTCTGCTGGGTAACGATACTTATAAACAGAACATAGAACAGACCAACATATACATAAAACCGGATATGAACGGTTTCAGTACTTTCTCCTTCAACAGGCAGTCAATTGATTCGCTCATAGGAAGGGGGCAGGCTGCTGCTATGTACAAATACAAGGAACTTGCATCGCTGGCCAGGCAGTTGAAGGAATATGAGCAGGAGCCACCTATGAGAAACAATGTAAGGACATATAATGCAGTACCGGTTTCAAAGGATATGTTCTATATATCCGATATAGAAGTCAGGGGCGTTAAACCCGATCAGGTAAGCTGGGTTCTGAAAAGAGGCGGTTTGCTCAAGGGAGTGAGAAAAAACAATGCCGGCAGCATTCCATACAAGAGACTGATTACGGGAGAGGTTCTGGACAAGGCTATTTCAAGATTCTATGGTACTGGAGCTTTCAACTCGGTGACATACTCAATGAAGGGCAATGATCCGCAATATCCCGATACGCTTGTGCTCAATCTTACGCCGGGGCCTGCGAATGAAGTGGGGCTTGGAATTCGTTATGATACAGAAGAGGCGGCGGCGGTCCTGCTGTATATGGGAATTCATACCAAGGCTTTGTTCGGCCCGTCGCTGGGACTGACCTGCAGATTGAGTTACAACCCATATATAAAGCTCAATGCAGCATATAATTTCCAGCACTTTGCCAAAGTCAATCTGGAATATCTGTTCAAGTATGAGGACGTGAGCATCTATGACAGCGGAAAGATTGCTTCACATCTGCGTTTCAACTCGCAGCGCGTAATGTTTTATCTGTCCAACCTGTATCTCAGGGATTTCAACATAGCGGCAGGGCTGAAGTATCAGAATTATCATACCGATGATTTTCTTCAACCGGAATACGAATATGAAGGCAGCAATCTGAATTTTGTAAGCGCTTTCGGAAAATTCCAGTTCGATGACCGTGACTCCAAGTACTTCCCGACTTCCGGAGGATTTGTAGATGGAGGTTACGAGCTTGTGTTCGGTAATGTTGGCTCCAATGAGCATTGGTTCTCAGTATTCAGCATCAGAGGCAATACCAGCATAAGTTTAAGTGACAGATTATGCCTTATACCGGAAGTCTTCTACAGAATGGTAGGGAAGCGAGGCAGTGAATGGATTCCTTTCTGTAACTTTGTGGGTGGTACTGTACACGGGAGATACATTGATCACCAGATGGCCTTTGTAGGAATCAATAACATTGAAATGGTGGAAGATCATACCTTGACAGGCACTGCCACTCTCAGATGCAGATTATGGATGAAGCATTACGTTTCGGCAATTGCGGGCTGGATGCGTACTTCCGATATTTTTGAGTCAATGTTCAATCAGGACGGTAGAGGTTATGGCGGTTACGGACTCAGGTATCAGTACAACACACCACTGGGTCCGATAGGCCTTACTGCACAGTATTCCACATTCAACAGAAATACAAGCCTGTATCTTTCTCTGGGTTATTATTTCTAGCTGGATACTGATCTGTGGCAAAGTGTTGATTGGTGCATCTTGGAACGCCGTGTAGCTGCAGCATATTAACATTAACGAGGAAAATGTGCGAATCAATTGAAGATAACTGCAAGTACAACATGAGTCCGGATGACGGCGTTTTGGAAAAATCGCTGGTGAGGGCAATGAGAGTATGTTCGCAGAGAGAGAAATGCCGGTTTCAGATACGTCAGTATCTTCAGGGACTTACGTTTGCGTCCCGGAATGGCAGATGCAGGTATGAACACAATGAGAGTGAAGAATCTGCGCAGGCAACCGGTGCGTGCCGGGGGTCGGGTATAAGGCGCTTGGGTCTGGAGGAAATTGAACTGGTGCTGAAACGCCTTGAAGAAGAAGGCTTTGTGGATGACCGCCGTTTTGCTCTGGCGTATGCAAAGGACAAGATGCATCTTTCAAAATGGGGCGGCATCAAGGTGCGCAACTGTCTTGTACATTTTGGAATAGATGGCAGGTTGATTGATGAGGCTATATCCGCAGCCGATGAATCAGGCAGGAAGGACAATCTGCACCTGCTGATTGAAGGTAAATTGCGTTCATTGCTCAGGAATGCGGACGTATGTTCTCTGGAGTATGAACAGAAGCGGAAAATATACGCCAAGGTCTATCGTTATGCCATGGGCCGCGGTTACGGACACAGTGAAATAATGGCTGAACTTGGCACAATTTTTGTGTAGTGGGATGAAGTTTCGCAAGCCTCCCTCAAGTTCTCGAAAAGTAATAAATTAAATGCTTGCGAAACTTGAGTTATGAAATCATTATCGATACATTTGAAAACTGTTCTTCTTGGGCTGAGTGTCCTAGCACTGATGCTTTGCTCCTGCAGCAACAATGATAAATCTGAAAAAACAGGTCATAGAGCTTATGAAGACGGCAATAGCCCGGCACATCTGATGAATATGAAAACAGATTCCACAAACGTTATCAAGGAAACATATCTGTATTCCTGCATAAACTCCGGCGTGGGCAGCACCTTGGAGATTGACAGCCTGTTTCTTGACCGCTACCATATCCCTGCGGTAACTTCCGAAGACTCCTGCAGCGTGAGCCTGCGGCCTTGTATGATATTCGTATTCGGAGGTGGCTTCAGCCACGGAGCCCGTGACAGGGAGAAGTATCTGGCATATTTCAATTATCTGGCTTCGCAGGGATATGACGTTGTATCAATTGACTACCGGCTTGGTCTGCAGGCACCATTCGAGAAACAGTCCAACAAGATAGCTTTTGCAAAATATGCTGTGAACAGATTCGTTTCAAGCGTTGATATGGCGGTTGAGGACCTGTACAATGCCACCAGATACGTCTTGAACAAAAGTGCCGAGTGGGGGATAGACCCTTCACAGATATTCATCTCCGGTTCCAGCGCCGGAGCCATCACTGTGCTGCAGGCGGAATATGAACTTTGTGCAGGCCGCTGCAAGATCCTTCCGGAAGATTTTGACTATCGCGGTATAATAGCATTTTCGGGAGCGATACTGCTCAGGAAGGGCAAGCTCAGCTGGGGTAGGAGGCCTTGTCCTGTTTTCTTCTTCCACGGCGATGGTGATTCCAACGTGCCTTTCGGCAAGGTCTCAACTCCGTGGTGCTCTCTCAACGGCTCTTCAAGAATTGTGGCCAGCCTCGATGATTTCAATAAATCGGTTGACAAGCGTGCCCGCAAGGTCATGAAAAAACTCAATCTGAATTTATGCGAGAATTCAAAAGGTTCTTCTACTTCTGCTACTGCAAACCCCGGAACCGAATCAACAGTTACACACAATGCAGGCGGCGAAGCAATCGAGCATCTGATTGCTGAATATGAGAAGGCGGGACTGGAATACGCATCATATACATTCTACAGTTATGAGGGAGTGAATCATTCACTTGCCGAAAGACCAATGTGCGAGAACCTGCCGCAGATTATGCTGTTCCTCAACGAGTGCCGCTACGCACCGCTCAAGGCACTGCCTATATGCCAGACAATGAGGATGCAGGACCGCAGACGTCCTGCCCGTAAGTACAGAATAGGCGTATTCGACTACTTCAAGTCAAATTACGGCGACTGATAGCGATGGCCGGTTTCTATTATTTCCTCTGGAACCATTTGGCGAGTTTGTGTCTTCTGGCGTCCTCTGGTGATTTCTGGTGAGCTGGTGCCTGTCGGCGTCCTCTGTTGCCCTTTGGTGAGCGCAAACCCCTGATACTGGTAGGGTTTGCGCTCAGTTGGCATCTGAAATGACAAGCCCAAGGAGAGCGGTTATTTCTTCGTGTTTCATACTTAGGATGCGGGCCAGCTGCTTGGGGGAAGCAAAAGTTTTCTTCCGTAAAGCAGGCAGCAGACTGATTTTCTCATCTTTTGTGAGCAAAGTGATTGACTGCTTCCCAAACCGCTGATTTGCAATGGTGAAGCACTCTGCCATAACTTCCGCATCGGTATATTTATATTGTCTGTTCACATATCGGGCTTCTTCTTTTGCTGAGTTTGTCAAAGCCATGGATTTGTAGAATTGGGACCTGTTTCCATAAATCGCTTCAACCATTCTATAATCAACAAACGAGGAAGGCAGTATCAGACCTTCTTTGTTTATCAGGAAACGGGAAGCGTTCAGATTTATCCTGGTATGCAACAATCTTTTATAGGTGTTGAAACTCAAGTTATTAACCAAAATGCCCGTTTCAGAATTCACGGGTTTTTCAGAGTCATTATTGAAGGGGTCCCGAAAATACAAGTTGAAAGATGACCATTTGTACAGCTCAGGGCTTTTTACAATGCCGGCCACCACAGGATTCAGAAAGGTGTAACTTAAACAGTTCCGCAGATAAAACATGTCACCTATTTCTTTAGGCGTGTTTTCTATCCCTTTGAATATCTGCCGTTTATTATACCTCATCCAAATGTAGCGGGCATACTCGCGTTTGTAGCAGAAAGCAAAATCATCAGCTTGTTCCTTGTCTGCACAAGCCAGAACAAAATGCGAATGTGTGCTCATGTGGGCGTATCCCAAAATTGAGGCTGCACTTTTGTAGGCGCATATTGCGCTTATGTTAGTGGCTTGCTTGAAGTCTTCATCATTGAAATGAATGATGCCTGCATTTGTCCCGTCTGTGCAACTATGGAAGAACCTTAACTCCAAGGCATTTCCCCCTTCATAATAATCAATCATAACACCGTGCCGCAAATCAGTAGCGTTCAGTTCCAAATGTAGAAATTCTTTGGAACAAACTTTTGCCGAAACAACAATTTATTTAAATTTGTTGAGGAAATATATTTTAGAAATGAAACGGATTGCAGTTTTGATATTGTGTTTCCTGGCTTTTGCATTGCAGGGCGTTTCTCAAACACAGGATGCCCTTTGTGCAGTGAGCGCTTCCGAACTTCCTGTCTGCGTGAAGGCCAATGGCGGAAAGTTCCACGTTCAGGGACTGGCGTACGATGAGCAGGCTCAGTGCATGTATTTCTCCTTCACCAGCGCTTTCTTCAAGACAGATATGAAAGGTCAGGTGATTGCCTCAATAGCGGATATCAACGGCCATATAGGGGCTATGACCTTTGACAAGAAGAGTCGCAGGGTGCTTGCTTCTCTTGAAATGAAGGACGATGCAATAGGCAGGAACATTGCACGTAAACTGGGACAGGAGGCCTGGTCGCGCGAGCAGGCCGGTTTCTATCTGGCGGTCATAGACGTTGACAGACTCACCCTCATGAACATGAAGCAGGAGGAAGTGATGACACTTGTCCGCCTTGATGAGGTATGCAATGATTATCAGGCCAATGTGAATGATGGTGACAAGGTTCTTGAGCACAGGTTCGCCTGCTCCGGTATTGACGGCGTGACAATAGCACCGGCGTTCGGTGAGCAGAATCATGGCTCGGAGATAATAATGAAAGACAGGACCTGCAAGAGCGGCAGCAACAACTGCGTGCAGAATAGTTGTGCTGAAGAAATAATGAGTGGTAGAAACAGCAATTGCGGGAATATCAGCTGCACACGGAATAGTGGTGCTGAAGTTGCAACGAATGTCAGAACCTGCTCTTGCGCAAGCAACAGCTGTGCACAGAATTGTGGAGAACAGCAGCGGTATGTATATGTAGCGTATGGAGTTT
Source organism: Candidatus Egerieousia sp. (assembly GCF_056211015.1). Classification (NCBI taxonomy): domain Bacteria; kingdom Pseudomonadati; phylum Bacteroidota; class Bacteroidia; order Bacteroidales; genus Candidatus Egerieousia; species Candidatus Egerieousia sp. Next base: position 21,831 of record NZ_JBAELF010000005.1, on the reverse strand, counting down.
ACGGCGATACCACCCGCACGGACAATGATTACAATGTGCTTCTCGCATACAGACTTGAGGATGTTCTGGCGCAGGCGGGAATGAGCTCTTCACCAAGTGCGAACAACGGGACCTGTCCGATAAATACAGTTGAGAACACAAATGCCTCACTGACTTCTGATAGTTGTGCGCATAAATATGGGGTTCAGCAGCTTTGTCATGTGCACAAATACTTTGTGCATACAGGCAACACTGAGTGGGGCGTCCAGAATCTGGCTTACGACAGCTCAACAAATAAGATGTTCCTTGCAGTCTACAAGGGTAGCAATAGCCGGTGGCCGAACTATGATCTGTTTGCGCTTGATATGAACCAGCAGGCTTTTTCCGCTCCTTTGGAGGGCGTTCCTTATAGCGACTCTCCAGTAGAGCAGCTTGAAGTAAGCGGAGCCTGGTATTTCAGATGGGGCAGTACCGGCCTTTGCCCACTCGGCGATGGTTCATATTACATCAGCCACAACGGGGCCTTGGACGGCAACAATTACTGTGAGGCCTGCCTCTACCGTTGGCAAGGCTCCTCTTCACCTGATACTTCCCCGTTCGTGCCAGCAGCCGATGCACCATAAGGAGGGGAATAAGTTGTTTCCATTCCCGTTTCCGGCACAAACGTAAGTCGAAATGGCAAAGTAGGCACATTTTGAGGCAAAAGTGTGACCAAATGGGTGGTGAAAAGGCAAAACGAGCGCATTTCGGATGAAAATGCGTCTAAAACGGAGCTTGAAGCGTGAAATTGACACGTTTTTTGGGGGAATGCGCTCAAATGAGGACCGAAAAGGGATGATGGCCACAAAATTGGCAAAAATGTGGCCATGTGCTATGGAAAGGAAGACAAAGTGATCGCAAACCCTCATAATACAAGGGGTTTGCGTTCAGGTAGAAGAAAAACATATTTGATTATCAATTAGTTACAAAATACGGTGAACTCAACCCCCCATCATAAAAGTGGTTTGAGTTCAGTTGCGCCGAATGCTAAGGCAAACGGGCACATTTTGAGCGAAAACGTGACAGAGCAGAGCAAGGCCGCATCAGCGGCCTAGCGGAGGGCGCGAACTTGCTGGAATGCGAATACTTGCGGAAAGACTGCGGAGAGTTGCGAAGAGCAGCAAGTTCGGTATAGCCCGGGAGCGGAAATAAACTAATACGGCAGGTCACTGGAATATGAAAAATCTTTGCCCAGGAAAGGCAAAGTTTTTCAGATGAAGTGACTGGCGCAACCAAGCGAAGTTTCGTAGCAAATGAGCAGGGAATTTATGTTCGGGGCGAATTCGAGTGGAAATATTCGAGAATAGATATATATGAAAGAGAATTTGAGCAAGATTGAAAGGGCGTTGGCCAGGACAACGGATACGAAGGCGTGCATCATTGAGGCGGGTGCGGTCAAGCGTACGGCGGAACTTTTCATTAGGATTTTCGGGAACGAAGCCAATGCGGCCGAATGCAGCACTAATGCGAATGAGAATAACAACGGCCCGAAAATCAATGGATTCGGATGCAAGGCAATAATCATTGCAGACAACAATACCTGGCGGGTTGCCGGGGAGCAGGTGTACAATGTCTTGAAAGCAGCCGGCGTTGAGCAGTATGAGCCATTCATTTTCACAGACCCTGATTTATATGCCGAGTGGAGGTTCGTTGAACAGCTCAAGGCTCATCTATTGAGTTTGGGGAATGAATCACACAGTCAGTCCTGCCCAGAAAGTGCTGATGAAACAACCATGAATCATCGAGGCAGAATTGAACATTCTCTGAAACATACCCCCGTATGCATAGCGGTAGGTTCCGGCGTTATCAACGATCTTACAAAATATGTTTCACACATTCTGGGGAGGAAGTATATGTGCGTTGGTACTGCGGCCTCAATGGACGGCTTCACTTCTTACGGAGCATCCATTACAAAGGACGGCAACAAGCAGACCTTTGATTGCCCGGCGCCATACGCTTTCGTGATGGATCCGGAGATTGCTGCCGCCGCTCCAAAGGAACTGGCCGCCAGCGGATATGCGGACCTTATTGCAAAGATACCGGCAGGTGCGGATTGGATGCTTGCCGAATGCGTTGGAGCGGAAGATGTTGATTCATTCTCCTGGGGCCTGGTTCAGGACGGACTCAGGGAATCGTTGTCGGATCCGGAAGCGGTGTTCAATGGAGATGTTGAGAAAACAGAAGCACTTTGCGAAGGCCTCCTGATGAGCGGCTTTGCCATGCAGGCGCTTCAAAGCAGCCGTCCTGCAAGCGGAACCGAACACCAGTTCTCACACTGCTGGGACATGGAAGCACTGTCATATCCGAACGGAAAACACGTTTCGCACGGATTCAAGGTTGGAATAGGCACACTGGTGTCAACGGTATCGTGGGAATTCCTGCTGAACAAGGACCTGGAAAATATCAACCTTGATTCAATAGTGGAAAGATGGCCCGAATGGGACAAGCTGGAACGGCACATAAGCAAAGTCTGCGAAGGAAAACCGGGCCACAAGGCACGCTGCCTCAAGGAGACCAAGGCGAAATACGTAACCAAGGAGGAACTCCATCGCCAGTTAAAGAATGTTAAGGAAAACTGGGGGGAACTCAGGGAGCGCGTGAAGGCTCAGATAATTCCTTTCAAGCAGGTGCATGAGAGTTTGCGCAAGGTTGGGGCGCCATACGAGCCCGAGATGATCTGTGTGAGCCGCGAGCATCTGCGCCTGACATTCTCCTACATTCCGTTCATGCGCAGCCGCTTCACGAACATAGATATAATATACCGCCTTGGCCTGCTCCCTGAATTGGAGGAGCATCTGTTCGGCAAAGGCGGTATTTGGGAAATTGAATGAATAAAAACATCACCCCGTTCACAATGCCTCGTGAGCGGGGTGATGCTATGAGAAAAAGCTGATGGAGCTTATTCTGCGGAAGCCTTGATATCGGCAACCAGAGCGTCAATCTTCTCCTTGGTAACGTGCTGCATTACAACAATGTGAGCCAGGTCGCCACCGAACTGGTCATCGTGGCTGCAAGCAAGGTAGTACTTCTTGATAATCTCCTTTGCAGGAAGTTTCATGAATACGGTATTGCTGTATTCGTTAACCCAGCATGGCCAGCCTATCTTGTCGAGCTCGGCTTTAAGGTATGCTGTGTTCTCAATCATTGCTTCTGCCTGTACGTGCCATACGTCATATCCAACGGTCTTGGTCAGCCACCACAGCTTGAGCGGACTCAAGGCTGAACGTGAGCAGGATATCATGTTCATTTCCTGGTTGAGGTATGGAATGTCAAAATTGCTCTGATGATCGTAAACGTCCTTGGTGGTGAGTATCATTCCTGTAGGTTCATCCATTCCAAAGAACTTGTGACCGCTTATGGCAATTGAATTGTAGCGGAGTTCCTTTGCATCAACCATATATCTGTACTGGGTGAAAGGAAGGTATCCTCCGAACAGCGCAGCGTCAATGTGTCTGTAAACAGGCATCTGAGGATATTTGTCAAGAATCTCGTTCAAGGCTTTCTGATCGTCTATCGCACCCTTGAAAGTTGAGCCCATGGCATAGACCATAAGGCAAGGACGGGTAGGGTCCAGAGCCTTTTCCAATTCTGCAGGAATCATACGGCCCATTGAATCACTCTTGATGAGTCTCAGATCAAGGTTCTGCAGATGCGCAAGTCTCATATTTGAATAATGTGCCTCGTCTGAAACATACAGTATTGGCATCTTGCCTGTGCTGTTCCTCAAATAGTTCACGCCAAAATATATGCCGTGATTGTTTCCGTCGGTTCCGCCGCTGCTCATCATTCCCCAGAAATTGTCCTTGTCAAAACCGAAAAGCGGTCTGAAGAACTCAAGCGCCTCAACCTCGTATTTGTGTGTTGACATCAGTGGGGATTCTGCCCCGAAAGGATTGCCAACATTGTTCATTGCAACCATTTCCAGGTCATTTGCAACGAACCATTTATAGAATTCCTTCAAGGCATTGTCCTGATTTACCGGATAACCAATCTGGTTTGTTCTGTTTGCAACCATCTCCCTGGCCCACTGGTCAAGTTCAGGAAAAGGAGAATTCTTTGCATCCTGTGAGCAGTTGCTGCAAGCGGCGCAGAGAAACAACGCAGCAGATGCAACGAGAGTTAATATTGTTGATTTTTTAGTCATATTAATAATGTTGTTGAAATTCTTTACAAAATTAGTAAATTTTATATCAATTGTTTCGTTCTGATTTCTGTTTGCGAAAAAATCGCAGGTCAAGGGAGAACTCCCATAACAGTATGACCAGCCAGAAGAGCAATACTGTCAGTTCCCATTTTTCGGACACTTTCTGCGAATCATCACCCAGCGAAAGGTAGAGTATGGCAATGCTCATACCTACGTATGTAAGTATGATAAGATTCGCAGTTTCCTCCAGAAGACAAAAGATGCGGAATCTTGTAATTGAATTTCTGTTTTTTCTGTAAATCAGCCATCCGGCGGCCGTGAATACAGCAAGAAGAACGATGCGCTCGAGCTCATAAATCCAGAACATGGATTTGCTTTCAACACCAGCCGGTGCATAATCCCAACCGAAATCGGCTCCTATATACGATGGAATGTAATCGTAGTTGAAATATATCATTGAACTGTCGGCTGCCATTCCAAGACAGGCCAGCACTGAAGCAAGTATGATTCTGATTCTTATTCCCTTGAAGGTCCTTCCGGATAACGCATTGAAAAGTGAGGTTCCTAAGTTCCTAAGAACCATATAAATACTGGAGGGTGAAATCATAATAACCGTGTTTGACCGTTAGTTTGTTGTATTGTCTTTCAAAGTTAGAGTGCATTTGGCAGATATGCAAACTGTTCATTTCCGCAAGCTGTGATTGCATTTGTTAAATGTAAGGATTAACTTTGTGAGTTGGTGTAAAATTAATACCGTGATATGGTTCAACAGGAACAGATAAACGATTGTGCGCAGAGGATAGAGGCTCTGAGAAAGTCTTTGGATGTTGATGGCAAGGCAGTGGAAATAGCTGAGGCTGAGCAGAAAAGCGCAGCTGCAGGCTTTTGGGACAACCCAAAGGAGGCGGAGGCATTCCTGAAAAAGGTATCTGAGAAGAAGTATTGGGTGAACTCTGTGAACAAGCTGGCTTCATCGCTTGAAGACATAAAGTCACTTCGCGAAATGGCCCTGGAATCCATTCAGGCATCTTCTTCAAAACCTTCTTTCACCGGCGATGGTTCCACGAGTCCTGTTGAAACCCCCAGGACTGAGGAGGAGGAACTTCTTGACGATGAATACGCTTCGCTCGCTTCTCTTCTCGAGGCGGTAGAGGCCAAGAGCATGCTCGGCGAGGAAGGCGACAACATGAGCGCCCTGCTCAAGATAAACTCCGGTGCAGGCGGAACCGAGAGCAATGACTGGAGCAGCATGCTTTTCAGAATGTACCTGCGATGGGCGGAGCGAAACGGATACAAGACCACCGTTTACAGCGTGCTGGACGGCGATGAGGCGGGAATCAAGTCCGCTACCATAGCCATTGAGGGAGATTATGCATATGGTTATCTCAAGGCCGAGAACGGTGTTCACCGAATGGTGAGAATCAGTCCGTTCAATGCCCAGGGCAAGCGTCAGACCACATTCTCATCGGTGTTCGTGTATCCTTTGGTTGATGACACCATAGAGATTACCATAAATCCCGCAGACCTTGAGTGGGATACCTTCCGTTCAAGCGGAGCCGGTGGCCAGAACGTGAACAAGGTGGAGACAGGTGTGCGCGTAAGGCATATCCCAACCGGAATAGTGGTTGAGAATACGGAGACACGTTCGCAGCTGGACAACAGGCAGAACGCCTTGAGAATACTCAAATCACATCTTTACGAGCTGGAGCTTGAGAAGAGGCGCGAGAAACAGGCCGAGCTCGAGGGCCAGAAGAAGAGGATAGAGTGGGGGTCCCAGATACGCAGTTACGTGCTCCATCCTTACAAGATGGTCAAGGATCTTCGCACAGGATGTGAGACCTCCGACACCCAGGCCGTCCTTGACGGTGACCTCAACGAGTTCATGCGCCGCTATCTGCTGGAGTTCTGCAAGAAGTGATAAAGGATGAATATACTATCGCAGTAGAATATAAAAAGATATAAAACTAAGAATTATGGATTTCAAGTATCAGACAATGTTTCCTCTTGGAGCCGATACCACAAAGTATCATCTTATCTCCAAGGACTATGTAAAGGAGATTGATTTCAATGGAAAGAAGATGCTTCAGGTTGATCCTGAGGGTATCAGAATGCTCAGCCGTCAGGCTTTCCACGATGTTGCTTTCATGCTCAGACCGGAACACAATGAAATGGTTGCAAAGATTCTGAATGATCCTGAGGCAAGCGCAAACGACAAGGCTGTTGCACTCACATTCCTTCTGAATGCAAACGTGTCTGTAAACGGACAGCTCCCTCTGTGCCAGGATACAGGTACAGCAACCGTCATTGCAAAGAAAGGTCAGATGGTTTACACCGGCGGCGGTGACGAGGAAGCCATCTTCCACGGAGTTTATGACACATATACAACGGACAATCTCCGTTATTCCCAGACTCTTGCCATAGACATGTACAAGGAGAAGAATTCAGGCAACAACCTTCCTGCACAGGTTGACATCTATGCAGTTGACGGTGACGAGTACAAGTTCCTCTTTGTTGCAAAGGGTGGTGGAAGCGCAAACAAGACATACCTCTTCCAGGAGACAAAGGCACTGCTCAATCCTGAGAAACTCGAGAAATTCCTCGTTGAGAAGATGAAGACTCTTGGAACATCGGCCTGCCCTCCATATCATATTGCATTCGTCATTGGCGGTACTTCTGCAGAGTTGAACCTCAAGACAGTGAAGTTGGCGTCTGCAAAATACTACGATGCTCTTCCTACCGACGGCGGTGAGAACGGAAACGCATTCCGTGACCTTGAAATGGAGAGAAAGCTCCTGAAGGCTGCTCACAACATTGGTCTGGGCGCACAGTTCGGCGGCAAGTACATGGCTCATGACATAAGGGTCATACGTCTGCCAAGACACGGTGCTTCATGTCCTGTTGGAATGGGCGTAAGCTGCAGTGCAGATAGAAACATCAAGGGCAAGATTAACCGTGAAGGTCTCTGGCTTGAGACTCTTGATTCAAATCCTGCACGTCTGATTCCTGCACAGTATCTTGGCGCAAAGCACAAACACGGTGTGGAAATCAATCTTAACCGCCCTATGAACGAGGTCCTGGCTGATTTGAGCAAGTATCCGGTTTCAACACAGCTGCTGCTTAACGGAACAATCATTGTTGGCCGTGACATTGCTCACGCAAAGCTCAAGGAGAGAATCGAGAAGGGCGAAGGTCTTCCACAGTATATCAAGGATCATCCAATCTATTATGCAGGTCCTGCAAAGACTCCTGCAGGTATGCCTAGCGGTTCATTCGGACCTACAACAGCAGGCCGTATGGACTCCTATGTGGATCTTTTCCAGGAGAATGGCGGCAGCATGATAATGATTGCAAAGGGTAACCGCAGCCAGCAGGTTACAGACGCCTGCAAGAAGCACGGTGGCTTCTATCTTGGCAGCATAGGCGGTCCTGCAGCAATCCTTGCCAAGGAGAATATCAAGAGTGTGAAGTGTCTTGAGTATCCTGAACTTGGAATGGAGGCTATCTGGGAGATTGAGGTTGAGAATTTCCCTGCATTCATCCTGGTTGATGACAAGGGTAATGATTTCTTCACCCAGATAAAGCCGCTGAATTGCGCTGAGTAATTTTCGTTCACGATAGATGATTGGCCGCCGCACAACTGTGCGGCGGCCAATCTTGGTTCTAAAGCTGAGAACCGAATAACTTTATGCGCCTGGCTGCGGCGGGCAGTTCATCTAGCAACACTATTGTAAACCTAACGGAAGTTACAGGTTAATTGTACAAAATGGCGGAAAACTCATGAGTGATTGTTGCAAATAGTTTCCATCCAACAAAGATACAAATCAGAAGGACTTTTGCACTTTCTTGTCCGAAATCTGAATTTACGATGAAGCTCCTGACGATAAACCAAGTGGTTTCCCATCCCCAGATTTGCATGCTTCCAACCACGGGGGACGGAGCCGTCTCCATCAATGCCGAACTTGCAGTCACGAAGAGCAGGAATAATGTCGAATAGCCAGTCATGGTTAAAACCATCATCGAGATAGTTGGCGTAATGAACAGTACCGTCCGCGAGGACTATCTCCACACTTCCCGGATCGCCCATTGCACCGCTGAATGCGTATGAAAAGGCTACTATGTCCAGGTCTTTGAAGTCCTGGTGATTTGAAATTGTGATATGCATAATTTATTTTGTAAGTTCTACAAATCGCATCTTTATGGCTCTATCAGCGGAATAATGTCAGGGTCGGGCAAATGATCCAACACGAAATCTTGGTTCAGACATAGCCAGAGTAACATTCCTGCGAATGCCAAAACCCAAAGAATAAAGTAGAAAGCTGTTTTATATCTTGTTTTTCTCATAACACTAATATTACACATCCATCAGACTCTCGATATTATCTGGATTCTGAGCCCATTCACGTGTATATACCTCATCCGCATCTTCAGGTTTATCCACTACCTTCGCACCCTGGGCGGAAGCTTTCAATCTGAGAAGGTCCCCGATAGTAAACTTGTCCTTCAAATGATCGGCAAGAGCGATAACCGCTTCAGCATCACAAGTCTCTACGGTCTGGCCATTGAAAGGCATTTCCAGCCATATTATTTCTTTTGCATACACATCGAAAACTCCGCATACGAGCCCTTTGGCGGCAGTACTGCCAACATTGATGAGTTGCTGTACACAGGAAGGATCGTAAGCAACACCTGTCTCATCCGAAACTGACATATCTTCCGCGGAATCCATCCACCCGAAAACCATTTCCGGAGACAGAGAACCATTTGTATAGGAGTTGCAGGTGAAGATGACGTATTGTATTTCCTGCAATTCAAGGGGCAGAATATTAATTTCAATATATTCTGCGGCTCCTACAGTATTTGGAATCCATTGGACATCCCCGGAATGTGTAACACCGGGAGCATAAAGGTTGTAGTAGGCGCATTCTTCTCTTCTGCCATCCGCATACACCAAGATACAGCTCAGGTCCATATCCAGATGCTGAGCGGGAAGTCCCTGTCCCCAATGGATGAACAGCCTGATATCGTCTCCTTCCACAGGGAATACCGTTCCTTGAGGCACGGAAGACAACTCCTGAACAGAATCCGCCCGGTCTCCCACTTTTACCGGTATGGAATCCAAAGCAGCATCAATGAATACGGCTTTAAGACCTGAAGGCAATGCCGCATATCGCTTTGTCATTGCTTTGGTGAACATCTCCTTTATTGAATCGGTCAAGCGTGCCCTTTCTTCGCCAACCATACTTGTGATATACTGATTAGGAGGCAAAACGTGTCTTTTCCCCGTTACTGTCGGAACTATTCTCTTCTTCATCGGAAAGAAATAGTAAGGAGCGGAATTTCTCAGGGAAAAAAGAAGCCTTGCGGGCAGTTTGTCCGATATGCGCACGAACTCTTCCAGAACGGTATCCGGATTAAGGCGGAGCATAGTGGAATACAAACTTCTTGCGAACACTCCCGGGCGCTGTGCCAGTAGCGACAATGCCGTTCCGCTATCCTCTTCTGCCATTGCCTTGTCCAATCTGCCCTGCCAGACAGGATAGTCCTGTTTGTAGAAATGATCGAGAATTTCCGCCAGTTTCCCGAACCCTGCCTTGCGGGAATACTCTCCCAACCTTAATGAATGTATCATATGTACCCAGATTTCCCTCTTGGGATTCATATTCTCGCAGGCCTGCATTGGAGTCAGCGCCACATTGTTCAGCCAGGTGGCAACGGCTCTACAGGTGTCCCGGTTATATTTCAGTTTCAAGGAATTCTTTTTCTTCCTCATCGCCGAACGACTCTCATCACTCAAATACAACATATTCCTGTTCAGGAGTCCTTCCATACGAATAATCTCTTTCGGACTGATAATCCTGACAAAGCCGGTTTTCTCAAACCAGAGGAAACGAAGGATGTCGGCAGGTGTCTTGAAATATTTTGCCCCGAATGCGATTTTTCGTTCCCCTTCAAGATTACTGATTGCGTTCATCAGATTCTCCTTCACAGGTATTTCGAAATCTTCAGGCACGTCAAACACCTTCAAAAGTTGTGCACAGCTATACCTTTCTGTCCCTTCGAGAGGGACTGAGGATCCCAACAGCGACAGGAAGATTCCCTTCATATCTTCCTCAGTAAACAGTGAAAGTTCCTTGTTCTTTGTTGATTTTCCGTAATAAATGAAGCCTCCTGTTCTGAACATCTTGCCGCAGAAAGGGCATCCGTTGTATCTTTCCATAGGAAAGGTCCCCTTAGGAATCTTATGACCGCAAGGGAGGACGCAGTCATACTTGAGTTCGTATCCTCTCACATTGGCGATGCCTGTGATGATGTGGTCAATCCAGGTTGTTCCGGTTGGGGCGGTCCAACCTTTTATCATAGGCATCCAGTTGAGTTTAGTTCCCATCACTGCGTTGAAAGTGTCGGTGACGTTCTGCAAGGTCTCTTCACCAACCAGGCTCAAGGCCCTCAACGCCTCTTCGCTGAGGCAGAATCCACGGTCCTTGAGAAGTATCGCGAACGTGGCGGCAGCGGGGGTGGCCTCCATCGACATATCAAGATTCTTTCTATCAATGTTGAGGAATATTCCACCATAGCGGAGTGACTCGCGCAAAAGGATCTGTTCTTTTTCTGAATTTGTCATAATATATTGTTGCCAATCTCGTTTAAAAGAAGGCAATCGGGCGGCTGAACCGGAATATTTCTATAAGCGAAAAAGATGTCGAAGTAAGCCGCCCTTGGGCCTTTCTGAATGCAAAGGTATATACCATGTGCGCAATGTATCTGCGTTGTATTGGCTTACTGAAGAAATCTTTCAAAATCTTTTAATCCTTCCAAAAATTTAATTGCCTTAGCACATCCATTATCAGCAGCTTTGCACATCCAATTTACCACTTCATCTTCTCCTGATACCCCATTTCCTTTAAAATAACAAATACCCAAGTTATATTGTGCATCCGCATCATATTGCTTTGCTAATTCGTCTAACGCATCATCACGAGAAATAGACAAGGAGTTGATTGAAAATAAGGATTTAAATAACCGTAGTATTCGTTTCATTGCAATAGTTTTTAATTTTTCGATTTTCTCATGTCTTCCTCAACTGCTTTCAAGTTTACTACATATGTTTCTGACAGACCATCATGCCAATTGCCACTGAACCCACCATCCTTTTTCCAACATTCACTGCCAAGAAATGATAATGCTTCAAAAGGGATAAGCCTGCAAATGGTACGTAGTGCTATCCTTCCCTTAGTAGGTTTATTCCCATTGGCATCAACGACCTTCATACCAAGAATCATCTTGCCTATGGTCTTCCCGTACTTTGTCTCCAAAATGAAGTAATAAAGGAATATTACGATAAAGCTAAGGAGATATGATGAAAAATTTTCGGTTACATTAATGTCAAATGAAGCAAGTACATTTTGGGCAACGAAACATAAAATCAGTATCGAGAAATAATCGATCAGATATTCCAGAAAACGTTTATCATAGGCATAGTACTTCTCTGCGAAACAGCTGGGAGCAGACATCATCTTAGGTTGAGCTTCCTTATAGCTGATTCCTCGTTCAGTGAGTATATCCTTAGCCGCAGAAAGAGCTTCCGGTGTATAGTCTGAAGCATTCTTCTCTACAATCTCAAGTAATTCTCCGTCTGTCTTCTCATTCATTACTTGAATGAAATCTTCTTTACTTCTTTTCATATTGTGTTTGATTTTTTATACTTCGTTAAAATCCAAAAAATTTTCTTCGGGCAATAGTGATCCTATTCAACCAATCCGATCCTTTTGTCTCCAAGGCAGTTTGAAGATGTTCTTACAATAATCCTTGAAAGAAATCCGAGGCGACTTGCCTAATAAATTTACAATCGGGACAATAGTAAGGATAGCCACCCATCCGGTCCAGGTAAGCCTATATGCCCCATTAAGGAACGCGGTTAGTTTGGGCCCAAATATAACGACCACTAAACCGAAGACAATCAATGCGATGTCGGCCGGAACAACTTTCTTTTTGACTGTCGGCAAGCACAAAGGCAAAAGCAGGAAGCCGTAGAAAATCTTAAACAGATAACGGAGCTCCAGCCATAATACAGATGATGTGGTATCGAATCTTCCCAGAACTCTTCCTGATAGCAGCCAGAAATTGACTCTGAAAAAATCCACCGTCTGCCATACAAGAAACAATAACACCAGGGCAAAAACGCCATAGGATTTCAATGTGTTGTAATTCATATCTTCGTTAATTTATTAATATTGGACTTGTGTACTTCAAAAAAAATCCTCCCCGCTGTTCTTGCCCGTGGGAAGGACAAATCCTAACGGAACACAGGCCGGACGGGCTGCCCGAATGCGCGGTAGCTGGCGTATTGGCCATAGTCGTTTGAGGTGAAATAGAGATCAATCGCATAGTCGGAGTCGCCCGTCCAAATCGAATTGTACCAATAGTATCCACTCTTTCCCACATTGTCAAGACTCGTATTATGTCGATACCCTGCAGCGGGAAGAAATATGCTGTTGCCGTTAGATTTGCTCACCACCTTGTATCCATTCTTGCCGTTCATTGTGGTCCAGGTCCAGGTGCAGTTGTTCATCAGTTCATGAAACTCGTTTATGGTTGGTATGCGCCATCTGCCGCCCCAGTTCGAGCGGGCGGCATCGTCATTCAGTTCAAGGCAAGTTTTGTTGTCTCTGGTGCCGGTTGACTCCAGATTGTACTTGGAGAAACTGTCTCCCGTGCTGTCGTAGTATTTCAAGTTTGCCCACGTGTATTCGCTCTTGGGACTGGTCTCGCCCCAGGCGAAGTAACTGCCGTAGCCTTCGGGGCTGGTAGCGCCTACGTTGCAGGTAGCCCATTTGACGCTCAAACCGAGGTCAACCCACTCGTGTCCGGCGTGGGTGCCGGTACCGGAAGTTTTCACGGTTACAGCGCAAGTCTCTATCTTGCCTTGACAGGTGGCGATGATGGTGGCGCTGCCTGCCTTAACGGCAGTAACATTGCCGTCGGTGCTGACCTTCGCTACGCTTGTGTTTGACGATTTCCACGTCGTGGTCTTGTCTGTGGCATTGTTCGGGCTGTATTTGACGGTCAATGCGGAGCTGCTCCCCTCTTCCAGTTCAAGGGTGGTCTCACTCAATGCGATAGATTGTAACTCTATGACAGCTGGAACTTCCGGCTGGACTTCTTTAGCCTTCACGGTTACATTGCAGTATGCATCCTTGCCACTGCAGGTGGCGATGATGGTGGCGCTGCCTGCCTTAACGGCAGTAACATTGCCGTTGGTGCTGACTTTGGCAACATTTGAGTTTGATGATTTCCAGGTTGTGGTCTTGTCTGTGGTGTTGTTTGGGTTATATTTGACGGTCAATGTAGTGCTGCTCCCCTCCTCCAATTCAAGAGTGGTCTTGATCAAGCTTATCGACTTCAGTTCTATGATAGCGGGAGTTTCCGGTTTGATGGAAGACTCGGGGTTTTCCGGAACTGCTTCAGCCACCACGGCGGTGCTGTCCGTCTGTGGATTGTCTGTTGCGGAAGAACTGCCGGGACGGTTAATCAGAACTACAGCTAACACTGCCACGGTAATACCGACAAAGACTCCGTACAGCCATTTCGGAAAACCTTTCCACTTCTGCTCTTCAGATTTTTTAGGTTTGGCCGACTTCCGAGCCAAGGATTCAGCCTTTTCCGGTTTCGGTTCCTTTGCTACCGGTGCTGGTATGACGGTTTCTTCGGCATCGGCAATAGGGGCATCCAAAAGTTTGAGAAACTCCGCCACACTCTGGGGCCTGTCCTTTCTTCTGGGCTGCATCGACTTTTCGATGGTGCGCATAACAATCGGGTTTACTCCATCAATGATAGGAAGACCATCTTCGTAGATTATTGAAGCCTCCGGAGGGTTGCCGCCCGTCAAAAGCGCAAACAGCGTCGCTCCCAGAGAGTATATGTCCGTCGCAGGCGTGAACGATTTGATGTCCGAGCCCTGCTGATATTGCTCCAGCGGGGCATAGCCCTTGCTGATACCGACAGGCGTGCTGCTCGTCTGAACCCCGGCTTCGTCATAATGCTTCGAGATGCCGAAGTCGATGAGTTTGGCGCTGCCGTTCTTGCCAAGAAGAACGTTCGAGGGTTTTATGTCGAAATGAAGTATGTTCTGGGAATGAAGGTAATCCAATGCTGAAGCAATTTGGCGGATGAATCCAATAGCCTCCTTCTCCGGCATTGCGCCTTTGTCCTTTATCTTTCTGTCCAATGAACCACTGCCCAGAAACTCCATCACATAGTACGCCGTGCCGTTCTCCTCGAACACATCGAATATCTTTACGATGTGCTCATGGTCCAACCCGGCAATCATCCTCGCCTCGCGGATGAACTTGTCCTTGAACTTTGAGACCAGCTCCCGATTGCTGGCCGTAGGCACAGTCACGTGAGATGTGTTTTCATCCCGTTCGCAACTGTCCTTCATAAAAAATTCCTTAACGGCCACCCTGCGCCCAAGGCCCAACTGTTCCGCCTCGTACGTTATCCCGAATCCACCCTGACCGAGAGAGTGCTCGATGCGATACTCACCATTTTTGAGAAGGCTACCGCTCTGTAATTCTGAACCTGACATATACCTTTATTGAAAATTCTATGAGCAAATTTAATCAACGCACTGTTAAACAACAATATCCACATCGAAAAAAATGACGAAACCACTGAATTGTATGACGAAATCAAGAACCCGTTTTGATACGTATTCGTTCAAACAGATCTTCTGCTGTCAACTGGCTGTGCACGAATGATGAATGCGAGTTGCGCTTCACTCCGTCAGGGGTGATGAATGTATCAAGCAGTCCGTTAGTTATGCCGGTTACGGAAGAGAATGTCATACGTCTTGTACGCAGGCGTTCCTCGTAATCCTTGGTTATCTCGTATGGCGACTCTGAGAACTTCATCTCTACAAGATGAGTAAGCCTGTCGGCACGTTTGATGACCAAATCGACCTGTGCGCCCTTGCGTTCATCACCCTGCTGAGGGATGAATCTCCAGGCAGAGCACTCCGTCGCCATCCCGCTTATGCCGAGCCCCTGCTTTATGTGCGGCAGATGGATAAGACAGACCTGTTCAAAACTGTATCCCTGCCAAGAGACGACATCGCGGTCACGGTAATGATGAGACCAATAGCGCTCGTCGCGTGTATTATTGCCGGACACATATCGGAAATAAAAAAGCAGGAACATATCGGAAAGACGGTAAATCATACCCCTCTCCTTGTTTCCCAACTGCGCATATTTGCATATGAAGTCACAGTCAACCAGATTTTCCAGGATATCCGTCAGCCCTCCGCCACCACCGACCTTGTCTTCTATCTCCTGACGGGTAAAGCCCTCACGTCGTGTACTCAGCAATTTGACAATCCTTACGTACTTATCCGACTTATTGAACAGAGCGGGAAACAGTTCTTCAAACTCATCCTCAAGTTCTCCGTTTCGGCGGAACACCAGTTCATCGATGTTCTCTGGCAAACTAAGTTGTGGTTTGAGCAGGCTGAGGTAATACGGTATACCGCCCAGCAACATATAGCACTGGATTACCGTATAGTCATCCCAGTCGATACCACGGTATCTGAGATAATCGCGTACCTCGTTGAGATAGAAGGGGCGCAAATGCAACCTGTGTGTGATGCGGCGATGCAGCCCTCCGCGGTTTTTTTCAAATTTCCTGCGCATCCAGTTAGTTGCGCTGCCACACGCTATCAGGACGATGTCGTCTCGATTGGTCACCCAGGTGTTCCAGAAATCATCCAATTCGCTGATGAGTTCGTTGCCATAACGGTCCATCCAAGGTATTTCATCAAGAAATATGATTTTCCGTTCATCATTACTGTTCTCCAGATACTGCTCCAGTTCACGGAACGCATCCTTCCACGTTGTTATTTCTGGAATGGTCCGATTTCCGGAGCAACGCACCAGTTCCTCACGGAATGCTTCCAGCTGTTCCGCTTTCTTCTTTCGATATCTCCCGACGAAATGGAACGTATAAACATCCTGAAAATAGCTCCGCACAAGAAATGTCTTTCCCACACGTCTTCTGCCTTTCAGAAGTATCAGTTCCGAACTCTTGGAATGTACAGCCTCATCAAGTTCCTCCCATTCGCATTCTCTTGCAATTAATTTATCCATAACCTGAATAATTTACAACATTAACGATGTTTTACACATAATGTTTCATCCTTAAATACTATATAATCGAAACTTACGGATAAAACTTTAATACAAAGATATAAAATTTGTTTTTGTCCGGCAAAATTTGGGGAATTGATGGGTGGACAAATCCTAACGGAACACAGGCCGGACGGAAAGCCCGTAACTGCGGCGGTCGCCCGAGTTGAAAAGGCCTAAGGTGAAGTAGAGGCTATACGCGGCGTGGGAGCTACTCTCGATAAGCGAACTAGACCAGTAATCGCCACTACTCTCAGCTCTGTCGAGATCCGAATCGTAGCGCCACCCGGCGGCCGGGAGAAAAATGAAGTTACCATTCGACTTGCTCACTACCTTGTATCCGTTCTTGCCGTTCATTGTGGTCCAAGTCCAGGTGCAATTGTTTTTGAGTTCCTTAAATTCGGCATCTGTGGGCATTCTCCAGCTTCCGCCCCAATTGGCTCTTGCAGCGTCGTCGCTCAAGTCAAGTTTTGTCTTGTTGTCTTTGGTGCCGTTTTTGGTCTGGTTGTACTTGGAGAAGCTGTCGCCTGTACTGTCGTTGCAGTACTTCAGGTTTGCCCACGTGTATTCGCTCTTCGGGCTGGTCTCGCCCCATGCGAAGTAACTGCCGTAGCCTTCGGGGCTGCTGGCGCCTACATTACAGGTAGCCCATTTGACGCTAAGGCCGAGGTCAACCCACTGGTGACCGTTATGGGTGCCGGTAGTTGCAAGTGCGGATTGAGCAGTTTGGGTTACTATCTGCTCCGGCTTTGACGGCTGGACTTCCTTTGCCTTTACAGTGACGTTGCAATAGGCGTCCTTGTCTCCACATTTGGCAACGATGGCGGCTGAACCGGCCTTTAGCGCAGTTACCTTACCGTTTGTGCTGACTTTGACCACACTTGCGTCAGTAGATTTCCACGTCGTGGTTTTGTCAGTCGCATTGTTCGGATTGTATTTGGCAGTCAGGGTTGCGGTGCTCCCCTCCTCCAATTCGAGGGCTGTCTTGTTGAGACTTATTGATTTCAACTCTACGACAGCGGGAGTTTCCGGTTTGGCTTCAGACACTACGGCAGTGCTGTCGGCCAGCAGATTGTCTGTTGCAGAAGGGCTGTCCGGCCTGTTAATCAGTACTGCAGCCAGCACAGCCACGAGAACTCCAGCAATCAATCCGTACAGCCATTTCGGAAAACCTTTCGACTTTTTCTCTTCAGATTTTCGAGATTTGGCTGATTTCTGGACTAAGGCTTCTGCCTTTTCCGGGTTCGGTTCCTTGGCTGTTGAAGCAGGCACAACGGTCTGCTCGTCATCGTCTTCTTCTGCCGTACCATCCAGCAGGGCAAGAAACTCCGCTACGCTCTGGGGTCTGTCCTTTCTTCTGGGCTGCATCGACTTTTCGATGGTGCGCATAACAATCGGGTTTACTCCATCAATGATAGGAAGACCATCTTCGTAGATTATTGAAGCCTCCGGAGGATTACCGCCCGTCAAAAGAGCAAATAGCGTCGCTCCCAGAGAGTATATGTCCGTCGCGGGTGTGAAAGACTTGATGTCCGAGCCCTGCTGGTACTGCTCCAGTGGGGCGTAACCCTTGCTGATACCCACAGGCGTGCTGCTCGTCTGCACGCCTGCCTCATCATAATGTTTAGAGATGCCGAAGTCGATGAGCTTGGCGCTGCCGTTCTTGCCAAGAAGAACATTCGAGGGCTTTATGTCGAAATGAAGTATGTTCTGGGAATGAAGGTATTCCAATGCCGAAGCAATCTGACGGATGAAATCCAACGCCATAGACTCAGGCATTGCACCTTTGTCCTTTATCTGCCTATCCAAGGAGCCGCCGCCCAGATATTCCATCACATAGTATGCAGTACCGTTCTCCTCGAACACGTCGAATATCTTCACTATGTGCTCGTGGTCAAGACCAGCTATCATCCTCGCCTCGCGGATGAACTTGTCCTTGAACCTTAAAACAAGTTCCTTGCTGCCGACAGATGGAACGCTTACGTGAGAAGTGGTCTCGTCGCGATTGCAGTGTTCCTTCATGAAGAACTCCTTCACTGCCACACGGCGATTAAGGCTAGTCTGTTCTGCTTCGTAAGTGATCCCAAAGCCCCCTTGACCCAGGACACCGGTTATTTTGTATTTGCCTCCCTGAAGAAGGCTGCCGGAATTTAATACATTATCTATCATACATTTACACTAACTTAAAGGCTCAATTTCTTATGATTTAATGAAGCATTGCTATCTCCCTGAAAATATCCTTGATATGTTCTTTCCTGTCCTCATCCCCTGAGAACAAGGCACACTCTATTTTTTCATCAATGTTTTCCCGATTCAACAGATTTGAAAAAGAGATTGATAGATATTCACGCAGATCAGCATCTCTGCTTTGAGATACTGATTGATACAAATCCTTACAAGAATTCGAAACATACACAATATCCTCAAAATCACTTGCTCCCCTATAATCTTTTCCGCCACGGGAAAACAATGCCTCCAATTTAGTTGCAATGTAGTATCCGACAGGGAGCAGGTAGATTGTCCTGCCTGCAGCAATTTCATAAGCCTTCCTGAATGAAAACCCCGGCTTATACCAACGATTGCTCTCGCCTATTGCCGTGCTCTCGACAGGCATTATGTCAACAATATTGTTTTCCCCGAAAATAAATCTGCACAACGGAGCACCCTCCCGTGTATCATTATGAAATTTCAAAGATGACAATTCATCGCAGAAACTCATATATGATGAATATGTTGACAGATTCACTATGCAATCCACATCATCTGTAGGGCGCGGTTCTGCAGATGCAGTCTCATCGCAGTAAAACTCCGACACACTGCCTCCGACAAACACGACCTTGTCGCACAATCCTCTCAACGCATCGGCAATGAGAAGAACTCTTTCTTTATTTGTTCTGGACATAACTGGAAATGAATTTATCCAACTCCTTTATAGCTATATCTCTCTCCCGAGCGCGCCCTATCCTTAACGTATCTACAATGGACAAAAGCGAATACAATTCATTATCCAACTTTGCAGATTGCGATACCGTATGGAAAAGGGGCGTAATTGACTGTCCCCTCTGCGTCCCGTCCTTGTCCTTCCATACAAAGGATTCGCTACCAGTCACTATTGTTTCCGAAAATAACGGCGATGAAACCGCAGTCGGGACTCCACGCACAACAGGACCTGGATTCACCGGAAAGCAATATCTGACTCCATAAATCAAGAATTCTCTCAGCGACAATACATTAACTCTCGTTTTTGTATCATCCACCAGATGTGCGCTTCGATTTCGCTCCATCACTTCCGACACTTCCGACTGACTGATGCCCAATGACTCCGACAGTTCCCTGCCATTCATCATCCGCCCGGATGAAGTCATCTTCTTAAGCAGAACAACCACATCTTGAGGGCGCATAATTATTTGTTTTTCAATCATATTCAACTAAAATTTGCAATTCGCAAATTGCAAATATACACATTGGGGACAAAACTATCAACAATCCGTACACTTTTATCAACCTGCAAATGGGACAATTATTACGGGCAGACTGCAAAACCAAAACCTATCTTATATTCAACAGCAGCATCTAATATTTGTTCTGCAGTATATTTCCAAGAACCATCATCTTTTTTAGAAATAATTGCTTCTTTCCAATCAAAAGCAAAAAGTACACTTTGCACTAAACAAAGCATCATTACTACCAATAACAACTTTTTCATATTACACTCCTTTTTTTTATTTATAGATCTTCCTTGACTTTTTCGTTTGTTTCCTTTCTTTCAACGATTGAAATTCCGGTTTTCTCCCAAATCTAGTCATTAATTTCCAATGACTTAACGTTGATTCTTCATTTTTGCCAAATTTGTGGAGGAATCACATTTTCCCCATATCGGTCCTTTTGTCCTTTCGGTTCAACGGCAGTTTGAAGATGTTCTTGCAATAATCCTTGAAAGAAATCCGAGGCGACTTGCCTAATAGATTTACAATCGGGACTATAGTAAGAAGAGCCACCCATGCGGCACACGTAAGCCTGTGCGTCCCATTAAGGAACGCAGTCAGTTTGGGACCGAATATAACAACCGCCAAAGCGAAGACAATCAATGCTATGTCGACTGGAACAACTTTCCTTTTGACTGTCGGCAAGCACAAAGGCAAAAGCAGGAAACCGTAGAAAATCTTTAATAAATAACGGAGTTCCAGCCATAATACAGACGATATGGTATCGAATCTTCCCAGAGGTCGTCCTGATAGTAACCAGAAATTGACTCTGAAAAAATCCACCGTCTGCCATACGAGGAACAAGAGCACCAGGGCAAAAACGCCATAGGATTTCAATTTGTTGTAATTCATATCTTCTTTAATTTATTAATGTTGGAATTGTTAGGCTCCCTTTATGACCGCAATCGGTTCCAGCGGAGTCACGATTGAGGTGAGGTCTGATTGACTGGCCATAACCTCGTCGATGTCCTTGTATGCCGAAGCCGCTTCCTCCAAGTCTCTCCTGTTTTCCATAGAATGGATGATTCCCTTTGCATCCATTCGTGCCCGCTCAGCGTCGAGGTCGAGCGTACGTACGGCTTCCGACCTGGACATAGCCCTTCCGGCTCCGTGCGAGCAGGACATAAATGATTCGGGATTGCCAAGGCCCTTGGTAATATATGATTTCGTTCCTTGGGATCCCGGGATGATGCCTTGTTCACCCCGGCGGGCACGGGTGGCTCCCTTACGGTGAACAATCACATTCTTTCCGAAATGGTTTTCCCACGCCGCATAGTTGTGCGCGATGTTTATCATAGGTTCAAATTCTGCATCCGGCACAAAGTCCTTGATGACTTCGCAGATTCGGTTCATCATTAGCGAACGATTGGCGTAGGCGAACTGTATGCAATATTCCATCTCTGCCCAGTATTGCTTGAATTCATCTGTGCCGATAGGAAGGAAGGCAAGTTTTGCTTCCGGATCCACCTTCGAGAACCACGTTTTGTTCATCTTCTGAGCAACGGAGTTGTAGTATTCCCCGACCTGAAACCCGAGATTCCTGGAGCCCGAGTGAATCATAACCCACAGCCATCCCTCGTTATCCTTCTGCAGCTCGATGAAGTGATTGCCACCTCCAAGGGTTCCCAACTGAACAAGGGCGGAGTTGTACTGCTGCGACACCACTTTCAGGGAGTCAAGATCAAAGCCCTGAGGCATAAGTAATTTATCCTGCTCTGTGCTCTGATGGCACATCCCTACAGGGATGCGCTCCCGGATTGCAAGTACGCCTCCGATAGTCATTCCGGATCCCCCATGGACGTCTGGCATAAATGCCAGGTGATGGAAGACGAAAGGCAGCGAGGCGATGTTCATAATCTGCTCGAATGCCGTTGGTTCAACGCTCCTCGCCCAAATCTTTACAATAGTATCGTTAATCTTGAGTTCTTGCATAATAACTATCAAATAATCTCGCTCTATTTCACCCGGTGACTGATTTTTGAGGGCTATTTTGACTGATTTCAACTGA
>NZ_JBAELF010000004.1:0-6291 GCF_056211015.1 Candidatus Egerieousia sp. | reverse complement strand
CGTACGATGAATATAATCATCTGAAAGTTACGCCATTGGGTGAAGATGTGCTATATGGTAGGAAGGACGCTCAGCTGTCAGTGATTGTCAAGGAAAGCCTCATCGCAGCCAAGCGCAAACCGGAAAATCAGCAATCCGTTCCGGAAGAGGAACCGCAGTCAGAAGACCAGGTGTTGTTTGAAAAGCTCAAGGAATTGCGCAGGACCATTGCGAATGAAATGCATAAGCCGGCTTATATTGTCCTGCCAGATAAATCTTTACATTCTCTGGCAAGCTTGAAACCGACCAATCTGTCCCAATTCGGAAACGCTTTCGGTATCGGTGAGTACAAGAAGGCTCAGTTTGGTGACAGGTTTGTGAATCTGATATGCAGCCATCTTGGGGCTGTCGATGCCCCTTGGACTGATGAAGAAGAGAATGCACTGTTTTTCCTTTGGCGGCAAGGCAAGTCAATTTCAGAATTGGCGGAAATATTGCAGCGCAACACGGGCTCCATCCGTTCACGGCTGAAAAAGATCGGGCATGATGGATGCGGGTCAGATTAGCTTTTTGCCTCCCTCCGTCTTGCGAGAATGCTCTTTTCCTCGGGTTTTGTCACTCCACTCGCTTTGTGGCGTGCGGGCTGCGGCAAACGCAGCCAATAAGAATTATTAATAGTCTGTATTTCATTTCTCTCGCAAACCTTGCGCAATATGCGAGTTCATATCCATAAAAAAGTATTAGTTTTGCAGTATGAAACGCACAATACTCATATTAGTTCTGACCTTTATGGCCCTTTCTGCAAAAGCTCAGTTTACGGACAGCAGTACAGGCCTGCTCAATATGCCCTCGGCTGATATGAATCAGTCCGGGACGTTTACCATTACCAATAATTTCCTGAACAAGCATACGCTTCCTTCCAGAAGCTGGGATTACAGCACGTTCGGATACGGCTTCGGTATCACCTTCTTTTCAAGGCTGGAAGTGTGTTATATTTGTACTATCTGGAATTCCGAATGGAGTCCTCAATATCCCAAGCCGGATGATTACAGGTTTAACATTCTGAAGAATCAGGACCGCCATTTCTCGGCAAAGCTTCTCCTTCTGAAGGAAGGCGAAATATGGAAATGGACACCTTCGATTGCTGTTGGAGTGAGTGATCCGGTGACCGGATCCGGTGGGGATTATGTACACGGGAATGTAGGAGAAACCGGTAACGGCTATTTCAACAGATACTATGCAGTTGCCACCAAACATTTCTATACTCCCTGGGGTCAGGTGGGCGGACATTTGGGGTACCAGTACAACAAGCGCCTGGACTGGAACCGCAAGGGCATGATAGCGGCCGCTGACTGGTGTCCCGTGTGGCTTCAGAACCGCTGGTTTTCCCCGAAATTCGTTCTGGAGTACGATGCCAACACTGCTAACCTGGGCTTCCTCGCCTCCATCTGGGATAATCGTTTCGAAGCTATGTTCTGCCTCCAGGACTTCCGCTGGGTATCGTTCGGCTTGAGATTCAAGCTGAGGTTAAAGGGAACGGAATAGGAGTATAAAGTATGAGGTATGTTTCCATAGAAGAGTGCATCAAGGACGGCGCCCAGCCTTCCGGGTCTTCGCATACCTCGGTCAATCACGCTGATTATCAATCATCTAACATAGAAGCTATGCAAAAAACTTACGATTTTATCAAGCAGAATTGCCACAGCACGTATTTCATCGCAACTACCGATGGAGATCAGCCTCGCGTGCGCCCTTTCGGAACAATCAACATTTTTGAGGGCAAACTGTACATCCAGACGGGCCACAAGAAGGATGTCGCAAAGCAGATTGCGGCCAATCCGAAGGTGGAGCTTTGCTGCTTTGATGGGCAGGCCAACTGGCTCCGACTGAGCGGCATTCTGGTTGAGGATGAGCGCATTGAGGCCAAGAAAGCGATGCTTGACGCTTACCCCGAGCTTAGCGGGATGTACGATGAGAATGACGGCAATACCGCAGTGTATTATTTCAAGGACGCCACTGCACGTTTCGACTCCTTTGTAAAGGAACAGGAAATTGAGAAATTCTAAGGCGTCATGAACTTCTCCGGAATCATTCTGGGAGCGTCTGCTTTCATCATAATCGGACTTTTTCATCCCATCGTTATCAAGGCTGAATACCACCTTGGCAAGCGCTGCTGGTGGATGTTCGCCCTAACTGGCCTCGGCTTCTGTGTGGCAGCATTGTTCGCTGCCGACACTGTTGTTTCATCGATTCTCGGCGTGACAGGGTTCAGCTGCTTCTGGTCCATTCTGGAACTTTTCCAGCAGGAGAGGCGCGTCAAGAAAGGCTGGTTCCCCGCAAATCCCAAAAAGAAATAAAGTTCGTACAGAATGAATCAACTTTTTTCAGAAATGCTATCCAAGGCGGACCCGTTGCAGGTGGCTGGACTGTCCCGTTTTTTCAAGACGGGTCCGGGGCAGTATGGGGAAGGGGATAAGTTCCTGGGAGTCAAGGTGCCGGTGACGCACGGGGTGGTAAAGGCCTGCTGGCAGCAGACGAGCTTCGATAATCTTGAGGAGTGCATCCGCAGTGAATATCATGAGGTGAGGCTGGCCGCACTGCTGACGTTGGTGCAGATTTTCACACACGCCCGGAAGGATGCCGCACTGCAGCAGCGGTGCATAGATTTCTATCTCGGTCATACGGACTACATCAATAATTGGGACCTTGTGGATTTGAGCTGTTATGAAATCCTAGGACGTTGGCTTCTGGAACGGGATCGCAGTCTGCTCTATGACTTGGCCCGCGATGGCCGGACAATCTGGGAGCAACGCATTGGAATCGTCTCAACAATGCAGTTTATCCGACACGGACAACTTGATGATACATACACCATTGCAGATATTTTCCTGAACAAGCCACAGCCCCTTCACGACCTCTTGCAGAAGGCGGTCGGATGGCTTCTGCGCGAAGCGGGAAAACGCAATGAGGAAAGGCTCCGCCGCTATCTGGAAACAAACCACATGAGGATGTCCCGCACGATGCTCCGTTACGCCATTGAGAAATTCCCTCCCCAAGAGCGTTGCAAATTTTTGTACGGACGAAAGTCGCTCGTATAATGCGCAAAGTTTTATTAAATTTGCGTCAACCAAACTATTTCCTTATGGCACTTGACATTTTTCAAAAGATTTATGACTGGAAGAAGCCTCAGTGGCGTTATAAAATTGGTATCAGTTTGAGAGAATCTCCCGTGAAAGTTTATCGGGAGGTGGTAGTTCCGTCAAATATTCGTCTGCCGCATCTGGCGGAGCTGCTGATACGTACTGTGGGATGGGTCGGTTACCACATGTATGAGTTCAAAAGGGGTGATGATTTGTATACCAGCCGAGATGAAATCAGGGAGTATAATAGATGGGCGGAACCGGAGGAACTGGAGAGCTTTATCCAATGGCTTCCCGAGGGCTTTGATCCGCACAATTTCGATATATATGCGACTCGGCTCAGGATTGTGGACTTTTTCCGGGTCGTCCGGACTTTCACAGAGAGATACTAAGAAAAAGCAGTTGTGCAGAATACTTGCGATTGCATCAAAAGCGCATTGAAGCAGGAGTGTAAAGTAGATTAGGAATATATGGGGCGTAGTAGCACATTGAAAATTTGCATTTTAGCAGTAATAGCATCTGTTCTTTCCGCCTTTGCCGGCCTATATGCGCGCACCAGCACCGATTCCGGGTTGCAGGCCCAGCGCAGGGCCAGAGTGGAGGAGATAATCGGCACTATGAGCATCAGGGAGAAGGTGGCGCAGCTGTTCGTGATAGAGATTGACAGCAGGGAGGACTCAGCCACATTGATGGAGCAGGACACGCTCATACGCGATTGCGGTGTGGGATCCCTGATTGTAATGGGGGGATATGCCCGGAAGTTCGTGCCGAGGCTGAACCGGCTTCAGTCAATGGCAAGATTTCCTCTGCTCGTATGCATAGATGGAGAATGGGGCGCCGCCATGCGTCTGAAGGAATACAGGCCTTATCAGAGGCAGGCCCACTTCGGGCGTCTTGACAATGCTCGGGACCTTCTTTACAGGATGGGACGCAATGTTGGTAAGGAATTGAAGGACTTGAACATACTGGTGAACTTTGCTCCTGTGGCCGATGTCTGCCCGGAAAAGTACATCAATGATTTTGCTCAGAGGGCATTCAGCAATGACCCATCGCAGGTGGCTGATTACAGCAATGCATATATGCTTGGTATGCAGGATGCAGGCATCTATGCCTGTGGAAAGCACTATCCCGGCCACGGCGATACAGAGGTGGATTCGCACAAGGCCCTTCCTGTAATGAATTTCTCAAAGGAGCGGCTTGACAGCATAGAGTATGTGCCTTTCAAAAAGATGATTGACAACGGGCTGGCAATGATGATGATAGCCCATCTGCGCATCCCGGCAATAGATTCAAGCGGACTTCCAATGTCTCTGTCATCAAAATGCGTGCGTGACCTGCTTCAGAACGAGCACGGGTTCAAGGGTGTTGTGATTACCGATGCGCTTGCAATGAAGGGCGCAAGAGGAGATATGGACCAGGTTGACGTTGACGTTCTTGCGTACAAGGCAGGCGTTGAGATGTTCCTTATGTCAACAACCCCGGCTCAATCCATAGCCGCAATCACTGATTCTATTTCCAGATATATGCACTATGTCTCAGTTGAGCTGCCGGGCAGGCCGGGCAATGACTTCACGCTTGAGGATTTGAACAGCCGTGTACGCAAAGTGCTCATGCTCAAGGCCAATGCCGGATATTTCGATGATGGCTACTCCCCTGAAATCAAGCATCTTGAAAAGAAAATACGCAGGGCGGCCAGACGCGACAGGAGATTGCAGAAACGTATTCAGAAAGCTCTTGACGCATCAAGCGCACCCCCGCTTCCTGTTACAGACAGAGACGAAACAAGACAGCTTGACAAAGGCGAAACAAGAAGATAGTTTACAAGATGAAAAAAGTGCTTTTATTCATTATTGCCGTGTTGGCATTCTGCTTTTTTGAACCTGCAGCGGTTCATGCCATATCATACGGCCCCAGGGTGGAGAACGGATACATCAAGCGCGAGGTGAAGATTGCAATGCGCGACGGCGTGAAACTTCATACAACAATCTATCAGCCTGTGGACTGCGGCAAGGAGGGAAGGCCAATAATAATGCGCCGCACTCCGTACAGCTGCGCTCCGTACGGGGAGGAGTTCAGAAGCGAGGAGCTTTTCAATAACGAAATGGCGGTCTTCACAAAGCACAATTACATTGTTGTCTATCAGGATGTAAGAGGAAGATATGAGAGCGAGGGTTCATATAAGAACATACGTCCTCTGAGCGATGAGGTAAATGATGCCACAGACACCTACGATACCATCGCCTGGTTGGTGGAGAATACTCCCAACAACGGCAATGTGGGAATGTGCGGGATTTCATATCCGGGCTACTATTCAACCGTGGGCGCTCTCTGCGGCCATCCTGCGCTCAAGGCCTGCTCGCCTCAGGCTCCTATAGGTGACTGGTTCATTGGTGACGACATACATCACAATGGAGCGTACATGCTGCTTGATACAGATGATTTCGGTTCATATATCTTTGCTGACCGCGAGGCTTTTGCCACCGGCAACTACAAGCCGGAAGTGGATTACGGCAGCAGCAAGTTTGATTACTACAGCCGTTTGCATACAACAAAGAACATAATCCAGGCATACGGAAACGAGGACACACTACGAAAATACTATCCTTTCTGGTACGATATAATAAACCATCCGGACTATGACGATTTCTGGAAAAGCGTTGCCCATCTTCCATACGTCAAGGACGTGAAACCGGCAATGCTTGTTGTTGGCGCTCTCTTTGATGCGGAGGACTGCTACGGCGCCATTGAAACATACAGGACACTCCTCAAGAATTCACCGGCCACCGAAACCTACTACCTTAACGGTCCCTGGATTCACGGCTCCTGGAGGAACAGGGACTATGACCATCTGGGCGCCTGGAACTGGGGCCCCGGCCTCTTTGATTTCTTCTACAACAAGGTGGAGTACCCGTTCTTTGCACACTACTTGGAAGGCGCCCCTGAGAAACCTTCTCCTGTAACTCTCATTCCATCTTTTGCCGCCGACAGCAGTACAGCCGCCTGGACGCCTCTCTTCCTGGACAGCCTTCCTTCCTATGAAATGGTAAGAATGCCTTTCCAACATGGCGATAGCAAGGAAAGCTCATACGTCTCAGACCCTGCGAAACCACTGCGCTACCTGCATCCTTCAAAGAAGAACGTGCGTGACCGCAGCTATATGGCGGACAACTAT
>NZ_JBAELF010000003.1:0-9269 GCF_056211015.1 Candidatus Egerieousia sp. | reverse complement strand
TTTGCCATGTCAGTGATAACAACCTTATTTTGAATTGCAATCACTAAGTTAGGTGAAATTTCTGACATTGTCAAGGCCTGGTAAGCCTTTGTTTATCAGGCCATTTGACAATCTTTTACGAAAAATGTTGCGGAATTAAGGAATAATAAAAATTCAAATCTGACAATATGAAACTCAAAGCTTACAAATACCAGGGCGCTGGTAACGATTTTGTGATTGTAGATAACCGCGATGGAAAACTCTCTCTTACAACAGAGCAGATAAACTGGCTCTGTGACAGAAGGTTCGGTATTGGCGGTGACGGTCTGATGATACTTGGTCCATCTGAGAAATATGACTTCTCAATGCGTTATTTCAACGCCGACGGTCCCGAAGGGACAATGTGCGGAAACGGTGGAAGATGCCTTGTAGCCTTTGCGGCCCATCTTGGAGTGAAGAAATTCGAGTTCGAGGCCATTGACGGTTACCATATTGCAACAGTTGAGGATTTCACTCCTCACAGATGCATTGTAAGGCTCAGGATGGTTGACCTCAAGGAATGCCGCAGGTTTGCCGAGCAGTCATTCTTCCTCAACACCGGTTCGCCTCATTATGTTGAATTTGTGAAGGATCTTGCCAACTATCCTGTTGATGAGAAGGGCAAGTACTGGAGATACTACCACGAGTTCGTTGGCGGAACAAACGTGAACTTTGTTGAGCCTTGCGAGAACAAGATCAAGGTAAGAACTTACGAGCGTGGCGTTGAGGCCGAGACCTGGGCTTGCGGAACAGGCGTTACAGCCAGCTCAATCTGCACCTGGTTGCAGACAAGGTCACACTATTCTTCATGCGTGAAGGTTAATGATACAATCACCCACGTGAAGTATGACATTGAGGCACTTGGAGACAAACTCGCCGTTGAGTTCGATTTCAACGAGCAGGACAACAGTTTCACCAATATCTTCCTTACCGGTCCTGCAACCTTTGTATTCAGCACCGAGATAGATATGCAGAAATAATGGGAGCCATCGGGGACAGACTTCTGGCTGTGCGCGGCAGCATTCCTGAAGGGACGGAACTTGTTGCAGTTTCAAAGTTCCATCCTGTGGAGGAGCTTATGGAGGCCTATCAGGCAGGGCAGAGACTTTTCGGAGAGAACCGCCCGCAGGAGATGGCCGCCAAGGCTGTTGCCATGCCAAAGGATATCCAGTGGCATTTCATAGGCCATCTGCAGAGCAACAAGATCAAGCAGGTCATTCCTTATGCAACTCTAATCCACAGCGTTGACAGTGAGAAACTTTATTTCCAGATAAAGGATTACTGCCTGAGGAATTCCTGCAGTACCAGAGTGCTGCTGCAGATGCATATTGCAAGCGAGGATACAAAGCAGGGCTTTTCCGCAGAGGAACTTCTGGCTTTCGTCAGCACTCTGATGGGCGGGGAGAAACTTGATGAACCATCGCCGGTGGAAATATGCGGACTGATGGGAATGGCTTCCTTCACTGATGATGTTTCTGTGGTTGACCGGGAATTCTCTCAGATTGAGCATGTTTTCAAGGAGATAAAGGCTCAGTGGGGGGAGAGCTTGCCTGCCTTCTGGGAACTTTCGATAGGGATGAGCGGTGACTATGCAATTGCTCTCAGACACGGGGCAACGCTGGTGCGTGTAGGTACTGCCATCTTTGGTGAGAGGGATTACAGCAAACCATTCAAGATATGGTGATTTTTGGATAAACGTATTGAAGTATATGAAAATCAAGAGGAAAATAAGGAGCGGTTTCGTTATCATAGCGGCTATTCTGCTGCTGTCCAGCCTCATTGCTATATATGAATTCATTACAATGAGGAACAATATAGCGCAGGTGGTGCAGATAAACGTGTCGTCAATAAACATTTCCGATTCTTTGCAGGGGGTATGTGACGAGTATGCCGTGAATCTTCTGGAGAGCCTTGACGATGAGTACAAACCTACTGTTCCTAACGTTGCGGAGGATACCAGATTCCTTGACCTGTTGAGAAATCTGCATGGTATAGCGGACAACACCAGGGAACTGGAGGTTGCCGACACGGTGAAATCCGCTTTC
The DNA here is from genome assembly GCF_056211015.1 of Candidatus Egerieousia sp. NCBI lineage: Bacteria > Pseudomonadati > Bacteroidota > Bacteroidia > Bacteroidales > Candidatus Egerieousia > Candidatus Egerieousia sp. Next base: position 7,206 of record NZ_JBAELF010000003.1, on the reverse strand, counting down.
GTGGCTTACGTACACATGATGGCGCAGGCACCGCACATCTGGCTGGGGCATTATGATGACAGGCGCGAGTGGTATTTCAAATCCTTCTATCCTTCGTACGTAAGGCTTTGCAAATACATAAGGAAACTTTCAAGTACAAGTCAGGAACTTCTCAGTGAGAATACGAAAAATCTGAGCGAAAGCTTTTACAGAAGCATAATGCCTTGCATTGTTGCGGTGTGCTCCGGTATTGTCCTCATCTTCCTTTTCAATTATTTCGTGAACTACTACATTCTTACGCCTTTGATAAAGATAGGGCGCGGAATATCATTGTACCTTAAAGCCGGGAAGCGTTACGATCTGAAGCTTGAGAATGACGATGAACTTGCCGAGCTGAACGATAACGTTGCGCAGCTGATAGACTCCAACAGACAATGGCAGAAACAGTAGCATTGACATGAATCTTACCGTAGTTTCTAAAAATATCGGACTGGCACTTGTGTTTGATGCGGTGTTCATGCTGCTCGGGGCGCTGGTGTCTCTAATCTACGGGGCCGACAGTGCGCTTTCTCCTTTGTTCTTCAGCGGAATAATCACCTTGGTTACAGGTCTGTTTCCGGTGATTTTCGTACGCGGTGGCTCCAAGTCCGTGAAAATCAAGGAGGGCTTTGCAATCATAGTGTTCGCATGGTTGCTCTCCTGCCTGTTCGGTATGCTGCCTTACGTGCTCTGGGGAGGAGAGTTTTCATTGATAAATGCCTGGTATGAAAGCGTTTCCGGCTTTACAACAACCGGTGCCACCATTCTCAAGGATATAGAAGCTCTGCCTCATGGGCTGCTGTTCTGGAGATCCTCAACGCATTTCATAGGAGGAATAGGCGTTGTTGTGTTCATGCTGCTGATAATGCCTAACCTCAGCACGTTCCGATTGAGACTGAGCAAAATTGAAATAAATACGCTGAGCCGCGAGAACTACTCGTACAAGGCCAGGGAAACCGTGATAATCATTGCCGGTGTATATGTGCTCCTGGCACTGGTTGCAATGATTGCCCTGATGCTGGCCGGCATGGACTGGTTCGATGCAATCAACCATGCATTCTCAACTGTGGCAACAGGAGGTTTCAGCACCAGGAACGAATCAATCCTTTCCTTCCATTCCAATGCCATAAACATAGTGCTTATGGTGTTCATGTTCCTGGGCAGCATCCACTTTGGCTTGCTTTATGCCACGGTGGCGCATTGGACTCCCAAACTTTTCAAGAGTCCTGTAACTAAATTCTACATAAGAACAATTCTTGTTGCTTCCGTAATCATAATCATTGGTATCAAACTTTCTGGCAATGCCGGAAGCTGGGGCGAAGCCATCATGGATGGTCTGTTCCAATGTGTGTCAATCATTACAACAACGGGATTCGCAACCGCCGACACTTCGGTATGGCCGGATTTTGTCATACTTGTCCTCATATATATCAGTATTCAGTGCGCCTGCTCGGGTTCAACATCCGGAGGTATAAAATCGGACCGTATATTCATATTTTTCAAGTCTGTCCGCGCGCAGCTGCTTAAAACGGCTCATCCAAACGCAATAGTTCACGTAAGGAACGGCGGACATATCATTGACCCGGAACTGGTTTCATCCATAAATCTGTTCATTGTGCTGTATATGTCAATCATTTTTGTAATGGCTGTGATATTCACGGCAATGGGCCTGGATTTCATGGACGCATTCAGTGCGTCGGTTTCCAATATGGGCAACATAGGCCCCGGATTCGGTAACGTAGGCTCCATGGCCAATTACTCCCAGTTCCCTGTTCTGGCAAAGTTCCTCAGCACGGTGCAGATGCTTATGGGCCGTCTTGAAATATATTCATTCATAATGATTTTCACGATTCACAGGTGGAAATAGGAGAGGAGGCTTATGAGTTTGAAAGGAAGTCTGGTGTCGCTGATGATAGGAAATCTTGGTTTCGAGGCCACGAGCTGCCAGAAGAATCTTTTTGAAGAACTTGCCGGATTCACGGTTGCTGATTCCAGGGATTGTTTCATCATGCTGGTGAGCGGTTATGCCGGAACGGGCAAGACATCCGCAATATCTTCTTACATAAAAAGCCTTCAACATTACGGAATCAAGTACAAGCTGTGTGCGCCTACGGGAAGAAGCGCCAAGGTGCTTGCCAATTACTCCAACTGCAAGGCCTGCACCATTCATAAGATGATTTACCGGCAGAAATCAATGAATGATGCATTCGGGAAGTTCACACTTGACTATAACAGGGACAATAATACCGTATATATTGTTGACGAGTGTTCTCTCATTCAGATTTCACAGGGAACGGAGCAGTCCAATGTCTTCGGCAGCGGAGACCTTCTTGATGATCTGGTGGAATACGTTGGCTGCGAATCGGGAAACAAGCTCATACTTATGGGTGATCCCGCACAGCTGCCGCCCATCGGTTTTGACAGGAGTCCGGCGCTTGACCTTGACTTCCTGAGGAGCAGATACTGCAATGTGCTATATGCCCATCTTACCACAGTGGTGCGTCAGCAGAAGGAAAGCGGAATACTTTCAAACGCAACAATGCTCCGGAATCTCATTGAGGGCGGTGGCTTTGGGGATATCAGGTTCAATGACAGCTTCGAGGATATTGCACGCATAGGAGGAGCTGAACTTATAGAAGCGCTTTCAGAATCCATTGACAATTACGGCCTTGACAATGTTGTTGTACTTTGCCGTTCGAACAACAGGGCCAACAGATACAATGCGGGCATCAGGCAGAGCGTGCTTTTCAAGGAGGAGCAGCTGGTCAAGGGCGACAAGCTTATGGTGGTGAAGAACTGCTACCAGTTCCTTGAGAACATTCCTGAATTGGACTTCATAGCCAACGGAGATGTGGCGGAATTGGTTTCTATTTCAGGTCACGAGGAGCGTTACGGCCTGCATTTCGCTCAGGCCACGCTGGAATTCCCTGATTACGACAATGCGGACGTAAAGGCAAAGATCATTCTGGATACCTTGAATTCCAACTCTCCTTCCTTGCAGGCTGAAGAGCAGAAGCAATTGTTCGAGGGCGTTTTTGCCGATTATCAGATGGAGCTTGGAAACAACAGAAAGAAAATAATCAAGGCGGTCCGTGAGGATGGGTATTACAATGCGCTGCAGATCAAGTATGCAACGGCAATAACCTGCCATAAGTCACAGGGCGGCCAGTGGCGATGCGTTTTCATTGACAATTCGCTCTGGAAGGACGAAGTTTCGCTCGATGATATGAAATGGCTTTACACCGCTCTCACCCGGGCGGTGGAAAAAGTGTATTTCGTGAACTTCAAGGACAGATACTTTGCAAAAAATGATTAACTTTATAGATTGATTCCAGTGCTGCACGAAAGCGTTGGAACGGAATGTGAAAAATTGTTGAAAATATGAAAAGGATATTCGGTAATTTCTTGTGTATGGCATTGACGGTTTGTGCAACGGCTTCAATATCCGCGGCAGTTCCGGTTTCAGGTCCAGCCGTGGCGGACGGTGATGAGGCAAAGATAATGCTCAGTCAGGAACAGCGCCTTGGCGGACTTCCTGCAAACATTCTTAACGGATCAAGAATAACAAGCGGACTGTGGGTGGATAACGGCTTCAACTTCAGCGTGAGATTCTGTGACAATTCCGTGCGGAAGATGTCATACAGGATTGGCAGCGGACTTTCAGACCAAAGAATTGCGGAGCCTGAGGCCGTGAAGAACGATGCAAAGGATGCACTTGTTGAAAGGTTCCGCGCAACGATGCAGCGCTATGAAAAGAGCGCTGAAACAAAAGTGCAGCGTCTTGTAGTGTCACCCGACCTTGCAAAGGTGGCGTTCGTGATGGAGAACAACATGTATGTTTACGATGATGCCAAAGCTACTGTACATCAGCTTACAAACAACGCAAGCGATGTGAAGAAGCACGGCTTCGCCTCCTGGGTGTATTACGAGGAGATTCTGGGCAGGCCGTCGGATTATATAGCTTTCTGGTGGAGTCCGGACAGCAGGAGGCTTGCGTGGTACTATTTCGATGAAACCGATGTGCCAATGTTCCCTATCATTGATTTTGACGGTCAGTACGGCAAGGTCAACCGCACGCGTTACCCTAAGGCCGGCACCGCCAACCCTAAGGTGAGCATTTTCATAGTGGACGTTTCAGACATTACAAGCCAGGCACCTCTGAAAAAGGTAATGGCTGATTTCAACTGCGAGGATGACCAGTATTTTGGCATACCTTTCTGGAATGCCGACGGTTCACGCTTCATAGTTCCTTGGATGCCAAGGGAGCAGAACGAGCTTTTACTCTACACCGTGAATCCGCAGACAGGCAGCAAGGAAAGCATCTATCACGAAAAGCAGAAAACCTGGATAGACTGGATGGAGGACATGCAATTCACAACGGACGGCTTCTATGTGATCAGGGACACCGACGGCTGGCAGAACATTTATTTCCAGTCCTTTGACGGAAAAGTGTTCAGGAAGATCACCGAGGGCCGCAACTGGAGCCCCCAGTTCATAAAGGTCGATGTGAAAGGCGGTTATATCTATTTCAGCGCAAGGAGGGAGAGTTCTCTCAGACACGATTTCTACAAGGTTGCGCTCAAGGATGTTGGTGTGAACAAGGACGGTTCCTTCAGAACAGGCAAGATAACCAGGCTCACCAGTGGACAATACGACTGGACAGACATAAAACTCAGTCCCGACAACAGACACTTCAGCGCCGTAAGGAGCAATTGCAACACCCCTCATCAGCTTGTAGTCTCCACCTGTGATGGCAAGGCAGCAGAGAAGATCGTATGGAACTGCAGGGGAGCGGATTATGATAATTACCTTCTTCCAAGACAGGAAATCCTTACCATCGATGTGGATGGATATACAATTCCTGCCAGGGTTATCTGGCCTGTGAATATGGAAGAAGGAAAGAAATATCCTGTGATAATTGATATGTACGGAGGACCTGATGCCGGAACCGTGTTCGATCAGTTCAATGCCGCTCCTAAGAACGGCAGTTGGGCTTCCAGCCTCTGGTGGGCATATGATGGCTTCATAAGGATATGCATAGATCACAGGGCAAGCGGCCACTGCGGGAAGGAAGGCCTGAACTATCTGCACAGAAACCTTCTGAACATAGAGTTCAAGGATTATGTGAAATGGGTTGAGAAACTGTATGAATACCCTTGCGTTGACAGGGACAAGATCGGTATCACCGGTTTCTCATACGGCGGCTCCATGACAACAATCGCCGTTACTCAGTACAGCCAGTATTTCAAATACGGAATTGCAGGCGGCGGCGTGTATGACTATGAGCTGTATGACACTCATTATACGGAGAGATACATGGACCATCCTGCGGACAATGTTGCAGGTTATGACAGCACGGAGGCTGCAAAGCGCTTTGCCAACTACAAGGGTGATTCCACCAACTATTTGAAGATTACCCACGGCACAAGTGATGATAACGTGCATATTCAGAATACAATGCATCTGATTGAGGCTCTTCAGGATGCCGGCAAACAGTTCGACCTTATGCTGTACCCGGGAGAATATCACGGTTACAGGGGCCTTGCCGGAGTTCACAGTAGAAAGGCTGACGTGATTTTCTGGTACAGGCATCTCAAGGGACAGGAGGCGCCGGAAGCACTGCTGAACAGCATCAGGTAATGTTCCGGCGGTTCAAGCGGATAAGAAATTGTTAACGATTCAAAAAGAATATCAATATATGGAAAAATATCTGGTAAACGCTCAGCAATGGCTCTCAGAGGCTTTTGACGAGCAGACAAGAATTGAGGTCAAGGCAATGCTCGATGACAGCAGCGCCAATGGCAGGAAAGCTCTGGAAGATGCATTCTACAGGAATCTTGAATTCGGTACCGGCGGTCTGCGCGGCATAATGGGAGCAGGTACCAACAGAATGAACAGATATACCGTTGGAATGGCCACACAGGGAATATGCAATTATCTGCATATCAACGCTGAACGTGGAGATTTCAAGAGAAGTTCCAATACGGCGCTCAGAGTAGCCATTTCGTGTGACTCAAGGAACAATAGCCGTGAATTCGCCAAGGTGACCGCCGCCATTTTTGCGGCAAACGGTATAAAGGTCCTTCTTTTCGAGGATATGCGTCCTACTCCTGAACTCAGCTATGCAATACGCTGGGGCAAGTGCAATGCAGGTGTGATGGTAACAGCATCGCACAATCCCAAGGAATACAACGGTTACAAGATGTACTGGGAGGACGGAGCCCAGATCATAGCTCCGCACGATGGCAATATAATTGCAAAGGTGGTTGAGATTGAGAACCCGTCGCAGGTGAAATGGGGGGATTATGGCAAAGCCGTTGAGAGCGGTGACATCAGGCTGGTTGGCGCAGAGATAGACAAGGACTATCTGAGGGATCTCAAGACCCTGCATGTAAGCCCTCAGGCAGTTGCGGAACATAAGGATATACGCTTTGTATATACTCCTCTGCATGGAACAGGAATAACACAGGTTCCGGCAGCCTTGAGGGATATGGGTTTTGAAAATGTGTATCTTGTTGAGGAACAGTGTGTTGCTGATGGTAATTTTCCAACCGTGAAATCTCCTAATCCGGAGGAGCACTCGGCTCTTGAAATGGCTGTGGCCCTTGCGGACAAGGTGAATGCGGATGTAGTTCTTGCCACCGATCCGGATGCGGACAGGGTTGGCGTTGCAGTAAGGAACGAGAAGAATGAAATGGTACTTCTGAACGGCAACCAGACCGCTTCAATCCTCACTTATTATATGCTCAGCCGCTGGAAGGAGCTTGGCAGGGATTTGAAGAACGGATATATCATCAAGACCATTGTGACCACGGAACTTCTGACAGCCATTGCCAGGAAGTTCGGTGTTCAGTGCTACGATGTCCTTACCGGTTTCAAATACATTGCAGCAATTGTTGAGCAGAACAATGTGGAGGCTGAGAACGGTGCCGTGAAGCGTACATTCATCTGCGGAGGCGAGGAAAGTTACGGATTCAATGCGGGAGAGTTCGTCCGTGACAAGGATTCCGTTATCACCTGTTCGCTTGTTGCAGAGTGTGCCGCATGGTGTGCGCAGAACGGAATGACCCTCTACGGCTTCCTGCAGAAGATATACTCCGAGTTCGGACTGTATATGGAGTCCCTGCTTTCAGTTACAAAGCCGGGCAAGTCAGGAGTTGAGGAAATTGCCGGAATAATGCTTGAACT
>NZ_JBAELF010000002.1:0-8141 GCF_056211015.1 Candidatus Egerieousia sp. | reverse complement strand
CGTTGCGTCAAAGGAGCGAGCCACTGTCCCTGAGCCGCTTATACAGGATACGTTTTGCGATACGCTCCATGTCACCATCGAGCCCGGGGTGCCGTTTGCGGCCGGTATGACGCTTGAGCGTATCATTTCAAGTTTCGAAATCTATCTAAATGACAAGGTCCCTGAGGGTACCAAAATGTTCAAAATCATCGCAAATACCGCTGGTTCAGCAGTTTCCGGTAATGCGAGTTTTAATCCTTCCACCGGCCTTGCCTCAACTGACCGCCAGTATGTGAAGGAAGTGGACATTTCCGCAGGTATCGGGAAACCTAACAACCACATCGGTCTGAATCTCTTCCTTAATGCGGATGAGGAGGACATCAACATCACTACCTCGGCCTATGATGCAGCGGGCAAGCTTATTATCTCGCACGAGCTGAAGGACGTCCCGATGAAGCGAAACTGCCTCACTGTGGCCCGCGGCAACTTTTTCACCGTCGGCGGCTCCGGAACGTTTTCCTTTCTGACTGGCTGGGGCACAGAACACGAGGTGGGGTATTGAGTTGGGTTTTTCGTTCGCGACAACTTCGTTTTCCTCCTCCCTCGGCAATGATCAAGCAAGCTTGCCATTGCACTCGCTCGTTCGTCGGTTCGGCATAGTCAAAGCAAGCTTTGCCTTTGCTCTCACTGCTCCCTCAATTCCTCAATAACTTTCAAGAGATACTGCCCATACTGGTTCTTTACCATCGGCTGAGCCAGCTGGCGCATCTTCTCCTCGCTTATCCACCCATTGCGATAGGCAATCCCTTCCAGGCAGGCAATCTTGAGTCCCTGGCGCTTTTCTATCACCTCAACAAAGGTGGAGGCTTCGGAGAGGGAGTCGTGAGTGCCGGTGTCGAGCCAGGCGAATCCGCGGCCAAGGGTCTGCACCTTCAGTTCTCCATCATTGAGGAACCTCTGGTTAACGGTGGTGATTTCGTATTCGCCACGTGCTGATGGTTGGATATTCCCGGCTACGTGTACCACTTTGTTGGGATAGAAGTACAGTCCCACAACAGCATAGTTGGATTTGGGGTTTCTCGGTTTTTCTTCTATACTAAGGCAGTTGCCATCTTTGTCGAACTCGGCTACACCATAGCGCTCCGGGTCTGACACCCAATAGCCGAAAACGGTAGCCTTCTTATCATCTTCAGCAGCTCGTACCGCCTCTTTAAGCATAGAGGTGAAACCGCTGCCGTAGAAGATGTTGTCTCCAAGCACCAAGCAGGCGCAGTCGTTTCCGATAAACTCCTTGCCGATGGTGAAAGCCTGAGCAAGCCCATCCGGAGAAGGCTGCTCCGCATACTGGAGTTTGATGCCGTAATCTGAGCCGTCACCTAGCAGGCGTTTGAACCCGGGAAGGTCGTATGGCGTGGAGATAACGAGGATATCTCTGATTCCAGCCAACATCAAGACCGATATTGGATAGTAAACCATCGGTTTGTCGTAAATAGGCAGCAACTGTTTGCTTACCCCCTTGGTTATCGGATAAAGTCTTGTGCCGGAGCCTCCGGCGAGAACGATGCCTTTCATCTGTTTTCTCCTATTGTTATATGTTAATTTGTTAAATGTATATTTCCAAATGCCAGCCAGTTAATCCTTCAGATTCGCGATACACTTCCTCAAACTATCCGTCCAGTATGGCACCTCAACACCAAAGGTCTCTTTAATTCTGGTCTTGTCCAGTACGGAATAGGCCGGTCTGGTAACGGGACTCGGGAACTCCGAGGAGTGGCAAGGGAGCACTTCACACTCCGTCTGGCCGCTGAAATGCTGGATCATCTTGGTGAAGTCGTACCAGGAACAGACGCCCTCGTTGGAGAAGTTGTAGATGCCGGAATGGCGGTAGTGAGATTGCGGATCAAGTCCGGCATGACGGCAATAATCCTCAAGTATCACAACTATCGCTTTGGCAAGGTCGAGAGCATAGGTTGGAGTGCCAACTTGGTCGAAGACGACTTTGAGCCGGGGCTTTGCAGCGGTGAGGCTGAGCATTGTCTTGCAGAAGTTCCTACCGAATTCGCTGTATAGCCAAGCGGTGCGTATGATGACGTATGCGCCCGCATTATCCTCGGGAGAACTGCCAAAAACCTGCTGTATGGCTTGCTCCCCGTGGAGTTTGGTCAGGCCATAGACTCCGGTTGGGGTTCCCCTCTGGTCTTCGCGGCAAGGGATGTTGTATGATTCCTTGCCGAAGACGTAATCGGTTGAAATATGCACTAGCAGGCCGCCCACCTCTTTCATTGCAATGGCCAGGTTCCCGGGGGCTGTGGCATTGAGTGCCTCCACAAGCTCGTATTTCTCAGGAGCCTCGGCTCCATCAACGTTCGTCCAGGCAGCACAGTTGACAATGGCTTCAATATGCTTTGCTCTGACATATTCCCTAACGGAGGCAAGGTCTGTGATGTTGAGATATTCATAGCCTTCGCATACATCCGTGAAAAAGTATGTGTCCGCAGTCACGCAAGATCTTTCCTGAGATTGCTGAATGACAATCTGCATCTCTCTGCCGAGCTGCCCGTTGGCACCTGTTACAAGAATGTTCATCTCTTTTCGTACATATTCTTGTAGTATTCCAGATACTCTCCGCTCGTCACGTTGTCCATCCACTCCTGATTATCCAAGTACCACCTGACTGTCTTCTCGATGCCTTCCTCGAACTGGAGGGAAGGTTCCCAACCAAGTTCCCGTTGAAGTTTGCTGGAATCAATTGCATAGCGCAGGTCGTGTCCTGCTCTGTCTGTCACGTATGTGATAAGGTCAAGATCCTCGCCTTCCTTTCGGCCAAGCAGTCTGTCAACCGTGTTGATGAGAACCTTGATAATGTCTATGTTCTTCCACTCGTTAAAGCCGCCAATATTGTAGGTCTCAGCTATCTTACCGTTATGGAAAATCACGTCTATCGCCCTTGCATGATCTACCACATAGAGCCAATCACGTACATTCTCTCCCTTTCCATAAACTGGAAGCGCTTTTCTGTGGCGGATATTGTTGATGAAGAGAGGTATCAGCTTCTCCGGGAACTGGAAAGGGCCATAGTTATTCGAGCAGTTTGTAACAATTGTAGGCATTCCATAAGTGTCGTGAAAAGCCCTTACGAAATGGTCGCTCGAAGCCTTGGCAGCACTATACGGAGAATGCGGCTGATACTTCAAATCTTCCGTGAAGAACTTTTCTCCATATGCCAAATGGTGCTTGCCGCTGGAAGCCTTAGTCGTGAAAGGTGGCTCGATTCCCTCAGGATGAGTCATCTGGAGCGCACCATAAACTTCGTCAGTTGAAATGTGGTAGAAACGTTTGCCTTCATATTTCTCCGGCAAGGATTCCCAATATAGTTTTGCTGCCTGAAGCAGGCTCAAAGTTCCAATCACATTTGTTTGTGCAAAGGTGAACGGGTCTTTGATACTTCTGTCAACGTGGCTCTCAGCAGCCAGATGGATGATGCCATCAGTCCTCTCGTCCTGCATCAGTTTATAGACACCCTCAAAGTTGCAGATGTCCATCTTCACGAACTTGTAATTGGGTTTGTTCTCAATATCCTTGAGGTTGGCCAGATTGCCGGCATAGGTAAGTTTATCCAGATTGATGATTTTATACTCCGGATACTTGTTTACGAAAAGCCTTACTACGTGGCTGCCAATGAAACCGGCACCACCTGTGATGATTATAGTCTTCATTGCTGTTCCCTTTATTTCCATTGATAAGTAATACGGGGCCTTAATCCCTCTTGAATATATCTCTGGTATAAACCTTTTCAATCACATCATCCAGACACGAATCATAGCGATTGGCTATAATTGCCAGACTTTGCTTCTTGAACTCATCGAGATCATTCACCACCTTGCTCCCGAAGAAAGTATCCCCATCTGTCAATGTCGGTTCATAGATAATAACAGTTGCTCCCTTTGCCTTAATACGCTTCATAATGCCCTGAATGGCGCTCTGACGGAAGTTGTCGGAGTTGGATTTCATAGTGAGGCGATAGACTCCTACAACCACATCCTTCTCTTTTCCGGACTCATACTGTGAGTTCTCGTTGTAGTACCCGGCCATCTTAAGCACCTGATCTGCAATGAAATCCTTTCTTGTACGGTTGGACTCCACAATGGCTGTCATCACATTCTGAGGAACATCCTGATAGTTGGCAAGGAGTTGCTTGGTGTCCTTGGGCAGGCAGTAACCACCATAGCCGAAGCTCGGGTTGTTGTAGTGGGTGCCTATTCTTGGATCCAAACCAATACCATTTATGATTGCCTGAGGATCAAGACCCTTGACCTCTGCGTATGTGTCCAGCTCGTTGAAGTAAGAAACTCTCAGTGCCAGATAGGTGTTTGCGAAGAGCTTCACTGCCTCTGCTTCCTTCATACCCATGAACAAAGTGTCTATGTTCTCCTTAATTGCACCTTCCTGAAGAAGTTTTGCAAACGTATGCGCAAACTCTTCTGCCTTGGGATTGCCTATTGCATTGATGGCCGCATTCTCTTCATCCCACTTCTTTTCATTACCGGTTGGGAGCATCTTGGGATAACCTACTATAATGCGGGAAGGCCAGAGATTGTCTTCAAGAGCTTTGCTCTCACGAAGGAACTCCGGAGAGAAAAGCAGGTTGAAATGCTTGCCTTTCAAAGATGGATCCGTGAGGAATTTCAAAGCATATTTCACATACAGACTTCTTGTGTATCCCACAGGGATGGTGGATTTGATGACCATCACCGCATCGGGATTGACACTTATAACCAGATCTATTACCTCCTCCACATGGGACGTATCAAAATAGTTCTTGACAGGATCATAGTTTGTAGGTGCTGCTATCACCACAAAATCTGCATCCTTGTATGCCGAAGCCCCATCAAGAGTTGCTGAAAGATCAAGTTCCTTTTCAGCAAGATACTTTTCTATATATTCATCCTGAATTGGTGAAATTCTTTTATTGATTTTATCAACCTTCTCCGGAATCACGTCAACCGCTGTTACGTGATTATGCTGCGAGAGAAGTGTGGCTATTGAAAGCCCTACATAGCCGGTTCCGGCAACTGCAATGTTCATTGTTATTTCCGATAAAATTCTTTATACCATTGTGCAAAGGCTCTGAGCCCCTGACGTAAACTCGTTGATGGTTTAAAACCGAAATCCCTTTCAAGAGAACTGGTATCTGCGAATGTCACAGGTACGTCACCAGCCTGCATAGGGACAAGTTCTTTGTGTGACTCGAAGTCATAATCCGTTGGAATCACGCCTGCTGCGGTGAGTTCTTCTTGAAGGATCTGCACGAAGTCCAGGAGGTTCTCGGGGTTGGAATTTCCGATATTATAAACCTTGTATGGAGGTAGCGGAAGTCCGTCAGCACCCGTCTGTTTGGCTGGTGCCTTGTGCATCACCCTCTGCACGCCTTCCACAATGTCATCGACAAAGGTGAAGTCACGCTTGCAGTTGCCGAAGTTGAATATCTGTATCTTCTCGCCCTTGATGAGTTTATTCGTAAAACCGAAGTACGCCATATCGGGACGGCCGGCAGGACCATAGACGGTAAAGAAGCGGAGTCCCGTTGAAGGTATGTTGTACAGCTTTGAGTATGAGTGCGCCAGCAGTTCGTTGCTCTTCTTGGTAGCGGCATAGAGGGAGACGGGATTGTCCACCTTGTCTTCTTCGCTGAAAGGCACTTTGGTGTTGCCGCCATAGACGCTGGAGGAGCTGGCATAGACCAGATGCTCCACGCCCTTGTATCCGGTGTCGCTGTTGTCGGCAAGTTCATAACTGTGCCTGCAAGCCTCCAGTATGTTGTAGAATCCGATGAGGTTGCTCTCGATGTACGCCCCGGGGTTGGTGATGCTGTAGCGGACACCAGCCTGTGCCGCAAGGTTGATCACTATATCGAAGTGATGCTGCTCGAAGAGGCTGTCAACGAGCGCTTTGTCTGCAAGGTTCCCTTTTACGAAAGTGTACCTGCTCTCGGGATGCTTTGCCGCTTCTGCCTCAATCTGCTGCAGACGATATTCCTTCAGGCTCACGTCATAATAATCATTGACCGAGTCGAAGCCCACAATCTCGATTGGAGACTCCGTTTTCAGCAATCTGAGTACCAGGTTGCTACCTATGAAACCGGCGGATCCTGTGACTAATACTTTCATTTCCATACCCTTGTATCTCCGTTTCATCGTTGTTGCTTACCACTTCTCGAACAGATTTCCGGGCCAGTTCTTCGGGCACTTCTTAGGCCAGAATTCCGGTCTTTCAGCAGGCCACTCGAAACCTTTCTTGAAGAGCCAGTCTATAGCAAGGACAGAGCCGCAACTTACTATAATTCCAAAGAAAACCCATACGGCCAGCGTCTTTGACCGGCTGTTACTCTTTTGCACCGGCACGTACACGGGGTTCACTGCAGATAGTACAGGAGTGTCGTTCTTAACCTTGAGTTCGGCCTGAAGCAGTTGCTTGGAAACCTCGGTATAGAGAGCGAACGCCAGATCGTATTCAGATGAGAGTTGTTGCCTGCGCGTCTGGGAAGTGGCTGTAGGGACTCCGCGATTGGCATCAACATACTGGGCAAGTTCCATCTGCTTTGCCAGATAGTCTGCCCTTGCCTCTTCACTTCGGGCCTGAAGATATGCCAGATTGTCCTTGGCCTGATTCTGCTTGAAATCGGAAATGTATTTCTGCATCAGGTCCAAGGCTCCCTGACACAATTCTGCGGCAACAAGAGCTTCACCGGACTTGGCACTGAGAGTCAGGTATCCGTCCTTTTTCTCAACCGTCAGGGAAATCATCCTTGAGAGTGCTTTATAAACTTCATACTCATCTTTGGTATAAGCACTTATCTGCTTCTCGTTCCCTTCCGGCACAGCAATATCGGGTTTCTCTCCACGGATTGCATTCAGAATTACAAAAGGAAGCCCTATCGTATATTTCTTGACCGTCTTGAACACACTGCCGAGCGAGAATTTACGGTACTCGGGATTTGTGGCAAGGTCATACATAGATACAGGCACGTCATAGTCATCATAGTGGAGAGGCACTCTCATAAGTTCTTTGTTGAACTCCACGCTTCCAAGAATCTGCGGATATATAAGAGGTGATAACGACTCACCCGCACTCATATCACCCAGATTGATTCCTGCCAGAGCAGCCAGAGAAGAAAGAGAGCCGCTTGAGCCTTTTGAAGAAGAACTCAGAGGCACAAAGGTACAGGACGTGGTGTAAACGGGCTGCTGGAATATTGCTGCCAGAAGGCCCAGAACCACGAATGCAACGCATATTTTGATTATGAATCTACGTTTGGACCAAAGCCTGAGAGCCAGCGCTTTGAAATCGATGGAAGACTCCTCTTCCGCAGGAGTTATGTTGACTTGGTTTTCCATATTGTCTGAACAGATATTACTTGAACGAATTAATAAGTGCAACAACCATTGACGCAATAGAAGTGGTAGATGATGCTAAGGAGGCAATCTCAACCGGAGTCATCTGACGATCCTGTGAGACATCGCGCTCCGGAACCACAATTTCCATTCCGGGCTCAGGCTTTATTTTGTACCTGCTGGCCACCTGCCCATTCATATAGACCGCATATACCTGTTTCTTTCTGGCAAGTTTGGCATAACCGCCGGCCTGGCTGATGTAGTACGTCCAGGGCTCTCCGTCATTATATGCTACGGTATTCGGGAAATGGACACCACCTGATATCTTGACCGTATTGTTCATCTGGGGAATATCGATTATGTCTCCCGCTCGCAGGATAACATCGGCTACGGAACCCGGATTGGACATAGCCTTCTCCAGGTCAATACCGATACCGTAGCGGTCCTCCAGCAGGATGGAATCGACCACCACCTTGCCTTCCAGTTTGCTTGCGGCTATCTCCATCGCAAGTCTCTGACGTTCCTGCTCCTCCTTGGTAAGTACGCGGGTCAGCTTGGCACCGTGAGGATAGGCATCATCGGTGAATCCTCCCACACGCGCCATCACGTCGGACAGACGCACCTGTGCCTTGTCGATGACGTAGGTTCCGGGTGCCAGAACCTCACCATTCACAGTCACAGCTATTTGCGGGCGGAAGTAGGTCAGACGTCTGAACGACACAATATCGTAGGGATTTAGCCCGACATTCCACAGGGATGCATCCTCCTCCA
>NZ_JBAELF010000001.1:0-18052 GCF_056211015.1 Candidatus Egerieousia sp. | reverse complement strand
GTCCCCTATTTTCGCATATTCAGGCTTGCCTGCACTGCTGCCGTAAATCATTTTTCTGGCCACTCCTTTCCCGAGTTCAGCCTTCACTTGCGGAGCCCTGTTGCCGTCAATGGCGTATTTTACCATAGAGGCCATATAATCAAGTCTTTCTCCGTAAACCGAACTTTCAGGATGTGAGCCAACTGCCACTACCCTGCCGGAATTCTCAGATGCCTTGTAAGCCCAGGAAGCAATTCTTTTGTGCGCAGGTTTCTTGAGCTTCATGGTGTCTGCATCGTATCTTGTAAGAACTACCGTACCCTCAGGAAGAGCGCCGTTCTCAATGGCAGCGTAGCAACCTCCGTTGTGATATACGCTGTCTATGTACAAATCACCGCCAAAATCATAGTAGTTCAGAAGCGGTGAGTCCTCAGGAACGAATATTCCCGTATAAGTGTCTGTCATACCGGTTGTTATACAGTAACCTGGCCAGATATGGAGATAATCCTTGCGGATTTCGTTTTCAACTGTATCGCAGTAGATGCCTGTAATGAAAGCTCCTGCGCAGGAACCCAGATAGCTTCCGCCATTCCTGATGAACTCCCTGATTCTCTCCCTGCCGCTTTCACCGAGCGAACGTCCGTGCTGGGTTGCCAGACCTCCGTTCAGATAAAGCATTCTGAAGCGTGGTGCTCCATCGGGGTAAAGAAGGTGACCGTTCTCATCCATTTCACTGCCAACCACAACCCTGGATTGTGCCAGAGTATCTCTGGCGCTGAGATCCTTTGTGGCGGCGCTGAGCAGATTCTCCATCTCCAGTCCAAGATAGCGGACCACAGGAAGATCCTTTTTGGAAGTTAGGCGCACGCCTCCATCCATCCAGACATCCTTGTAGAAACCCCTCTCCTGCTTCTGTGCAAAGGCAGGCTCAGCAAGAACCATTGCAGCAAGGAGGAGCAACATTCCACAGCGATAGTTTATTGATTTCAGCTTCATTATTTGTTCTTTTTAGCGTTTTCCTTGTAAATCTTGTCGAGACCAACGGCTTTCTTTGCGTTGAGAATCCACTTTGCAGCCTGCTCGTTGTCAAGAGCGTCAACGTGATAGCCATTGTAACCTGTAACAGGTTCAGCAACGAAGATGGAGTTCCACAAAGCCTCTGCAGTTGCCTCTATTGTGGCGAGGAAGAGCGGGCTCATGTCATCGTTGTGAAGAAGTGTTGGATGAAGGTCCTTTGTGCTTTCATCAATGAGGTTTTCAGGGCATACGCTCATTGCAATGACGTAGTCACCGCTGCCGTTCGATGCTATGCCGCCGGTTTTTGCAAGACCCAGCATTGCTCTTTTGGCCATTCTCTCAAGGTTGCGTGCATCAACAGGTGCGTCTGTAATGACCACCATCATGCAGCTTCCGTCAACGTCCTGGAGAATCTTGTCCCTGAAATTGTAATGCCTCATGAGCTGTCCTACCTGAACACCGTCGATTTCAAGAACGCCGCCATAGTTTGACTGTACAAGAACGCCAACTGTGTATCCGCCGTATGCCTTTGGAAGTACACGTGATGCTGTGCCTATTCCGCCTTTGATGCCGAATGCAACCGTACCAGTACCTGCACCAACGGCACCTTCTTCAACGGGACCGCTCTTGGCGTTGGCTATTGCCTGCTTCACGTCCTCCTTGGTCACATATCTTGCCCTGATGTTGTTCAGGCCGCCGTCATTTGTTTCACCAACAACGGCGTTGACGCTCTGTACCTTCTCATTGCCTGGCTGGGCCAATGTGTATTCAACAAGACCTGCTATTCCTTCAGCAACATTCAGGGTATTGGTGAGAATGATTGGAGTCTCAATGTTTCCAAGTTCCTTTACCTGTGTGACACCGCTGAGTTTTCCGAATCCGTTTCCGGCATATATTGCTGCAGGGACTTTCTTGCGGAATATGTTTCCATCGTGCTGCACAATGGCTGTTACGCCGGTTTTCTTGTCACCGCCTTCGCCGTTGTTGATTGTTACGTGGCCAACCTTCACACCAGGAACGTCGGTTATGGCATTCCATTTTCCAGGTTTCATTACTCCGGTAACAATTCCGTAATCACGCATTCTTTTCTGTGCGTTAGCAGCTTGTGGAGCCGCTACCATAATGGCACAGGCTGCAACTGCCATGCATAAAGCCAATTTTCTCATAAACTCTATCTTTTTATTGTTGTTATTTACTTTCAATGTGTCTGTTTTGTTTTCCGCACCTGTTTTGCCGCATTTTCGCTCAAAATGCGGCCGTTTTTGCGCCTCTGGTCATCCGCCTGATTGCGGCAGTCACTTCATCTGAAAAACTTTGCCTTTCCTTGGCAAAGCTTTTTCATATTCCAGTGCCAGCCGCTGCTTCTCTCATTGGGGCTGCGCCCCAAACACCCTTCACCGCTCCCGGGCTATACCGAACTTGCTGCTTCAGGCAACTCTTCGCTTTCTTTCCGCAAGTTTTCGCATTCCAGCAAGTTCGCGCCCTCCGCTAGGCCGCTGATGCTGCCGCTTGCTTTGCTGCCGCTGCTTTTCGGCCACATTTTTGCTCAAAATGTGGATATTTGGCACTTTTTGTGGTCTTTTTCCACATTTTCGCCAATTTTGTGGCCATTTTGCTCTTTCCGTACCGTTTCGGTCACATTGCGGTTTTATACAAAGGTAAGAATTTGATGCGTATTTTGAAATCAGTGGTTTAATTTCTATTTTAGCATTCCAAACGGTTGCGATTTTGATTTGTGGCCGTAGAGTTAGAAACAGAGTATTTATGGAATTTTTTGCGACATCAAACAACATTCCTGTTCATATCAATGATTCTAAAAAAGGAGAAATCACCATTCTCCTGCTTCATGGATATCTTGAAACACTGTATATTTTCAATGAGCTTAGTGAATCCCTGGAAAAGAAATACAGGGTCATTTCCATTGATCTGCCAGGTCACGGACTCAGCGGGTCGGCTCCGGAGGTGAATTCAATGGAGTTCTGCTCGCAGGTGGCTCTCGGCGTTCTTGCAAAGTGCAATGTTTCAGGTGATGTGTATGTTGCTGGCCACTCCATGGGCGGTTATGTTGCCCAGCAGATTGTAAAGGGCTGGATGAATGAGCCATCGGGGTGGAAATTCAATATAAAAGGTCTGGTTCTGCTCAATTCCGTGCCATACGCAGATTCAGAGGAGAAAAGGCAGGTCCGCGGGCATGAGATTGAGCTTATAGGCAAGGAAATGCTTGGTTCAATTGCTGAGATCTCCATTCCAAGGATGTACAGGACAGAGAATCTGCGCAAGTTCGATGAGAAAATCATAGAGACTCAGGAAATCTGTGAAACACACGATCCGGCAGGTATCTGTGCCACAATCCGCGGAATGATGCAGCGTTGCGATTATTCTGATTTCATAAAGAAGATTTCCTCCGAGGGTTTCAAGGTATTGTTTGTTCACGGAGACTCCGACAAGTTCAATCCTATTGAAAGGATTCAGACCATTAAGGATGAATTTCCTAACGTACGTACGGAGATATTGAAGGAAAGCGGACATAACGGTTTCATTGAAGCTGAGGATTCACTGCTGAGTGTTCTGGCAGATTTCCTTGTTTGAAATTCTGCTACGGATTTTCCGCATAATTCAACCAACAGTGCCCAGTGCAAGACAAATACGCATCATTGATATCATAAATTGCTGTGCAACAGAGATTTGTAATACGGCTTGCAAGAATTGAAATTCTTTTTTCTGTATAATACTTCATACCTTTGTATTGTGAAAATGAACAAATAATAACATTTAATACAATAGATTATGGAGTTAAAGAAATCACCAAAAGCAAGTCTTGAGGACAAAAAAGGTTTGTTCACCGAGATTGGTCTTATCATTGCTCTCCTTATCACTTTGGGCGCTTTCGAGTGGAGCACTTCCGAGGCTGTAAACTCAACCCTCGAAGATGAGAATGCAATCATTGCAGAGGAGGAAATCATTCCTGTAACAACTGAGAACACACCTCCACCACCAGAGGTACCGAAAGAGCCGGTTGTATCAGACGTACTTGATATCGTTGACAACGAGGTAACAGTAGACGATGCAATCATCAACATTGAGGATGACAAGCTCACAGGTGTTGAGATTCGTGACTATACACCTCAGGCTGCTCAGGAAGAGGAAGAGGTTGAAGAGGAAGCTATTCCTCTTGCAATCGTTGAGGAGAAACCTAAATTCCAGGGCGGTGACCAGAATGACTTTACAAAATGGGTGTTCAAGAATATCGTATACCCTGAAATTGCAAAGGAAAATGGTGTTTCCGGTCGTGTTACACTCCAGTTCACAGTTGATACAAAGGGTAAAGTTACCGACGTAAAGGTTGTCCGTGGTGTTGACAGTTCACTTGACAAGGAGGCTGTACGTGTTGTTTCTTCATCACCAGCATGGACTCCTGGTAAGCAGAGCGGCAAGCCTGTAAAGGTTAGATTCACCTTCCCTGTTATTTTCCAGTTGAGATAGTTTATTATCAATCATAGATTGGGGCATCCGTTTCAAACGGGTGCCTTTTTTCTTTCTGCATAGCAGTAAACAGAGACTTAATTCATATCTTTGCATTCAAACTTTTTGAATTTTTATGGCAGAAGAGGAAATTCTTGAAGCGGTCTTTGTGGCTGTAATATCATCCGATACAACGGAGGCAGCGGTCAATGACAATCTTGATGAACTGGCTTTTCTTGCTGAAACGGCCGGTGTTCATGGTGTCAAACGTTTCGTACAGAAACTTGACCGTCCTAATTCCCGTCAATACGTTGGTACCGGAAAACTTGAAGAAATAAAGACATATCTTGAAATTCACGAGATACAGCTTGTCATTACCGATGATGAGTTGTCGCCTTCTCAACTTAAGAATCTGGAGATAGGGCTTCATTGCAGAATTCTTGACAGAACAAGTCTCATTCTTGATATTTTTGCTCAGAGAGCTCAGACAGCTTATGCCAAGACGCAAGTTGAACTGGCTCAGTATCAGTATCTTCTTCCAAGACTTACCAGAATGTGGACCCACCTTGAAAGGCAGAGGGGCGGTATTGGCATGAGGGGCCCTGGAGAAAGTCAGATTGAAACAGACCGCCGAATAATTCTTGATAAAATCAGCCGTTTGAAGGAGCAGCTCAAGAAGATTGACAAACAGATGATTTCACAAAGGGGAAACAGGGGTTCACTGGTCAGGATTTCGTTGGTAGGCTATACGAATGCAGGCAAAAGTACTTTGATGAACGTTCTTTCCAAGTCTTCTGTATTTGCCGAGAACAAACTCTTTGCCACACTTGATACAACAGTGCGCAAGGTTGTGATTGAAAACGTTCCTTTCCTCTTAAGTGACACCGTTGGATTCATCAACAAACTTCCACATCAGTTGGTTGAATCTTTCAAGAGTACGCTTGACGAGGTGCGCGAGGCCGACATTCTTCTTCATGTTGTGGATATCTCGCACCCGAACTACGAGGAACAGGTGGCTGTTGTTAAGCAGACTCTCAAGGAAATTGGTTGCGCTGAAAAACCTACTGTTATGATTTTCAATAAGATAGATGCTTACACCTATACACCTGCCTCTGAATTTGATTTGGATGAGCCTGGAAGGAGGAATCTTTCTCTAGAAGATCTGAAGAACAGTTATATGTATAAGGAAAATATGCCTGCAGTTTTCATCTCTGCCAAAGAGAAAACCAATATCAACAAGTTGCGCAACGATCTGTATAAAATGGTTGCCGAGATACATGCCGGCCGTTGGCCGTTCAATAATTTTCTCTGGTAGGGCAGGGGAGAGGCTGTTACTATCGCTGTAAAAAAAGAACCGGCAGGCGATCTTTCCCAACCGGTTCTTTCATATGGAGCTAAGCTTTATTATTTAACAAGGCCCATTTCTTTGAGTACGCTGTTGGTTTTCTTAACAGCAGCTGCGCTCTTCTCGAACAAAGCCTTCTCTTCCTCGTTGAGGTCGAGTTTTACTATCTTCTCAATACCGTTCTTGCCAAGAACTACAGGAACGCCTATGCAGATGTCATCCTGTCCGTATTCACCGTTCAATGCTACGCAGCAAGGGAATGTTTTGTGCTCGTTGAGAATGATTGATTTAACGAGAACTGCTGCTGATGCACCTGGAGCATACCATGCGCTTGTTCCAAGAAGTTTTGTAAGTGTTGCACCACCAACCATTGTGTCGGCAACAACCTTCTCAGCTGCCTTCTTTGTAAGCATCTTCTGTGCAGGAATGCCTTTGTAGTTGGCAAATCTGATAAGAGGAATCATTGTTGTGTCACCGTGACCACCAATAACCATTGCCTGGATGTCTGTCTGAGGTACGTTCATAGCCTGTGACAGATATGTAGAGAATCTGCTGCTGTCAAGAATACCGCCCATACCAATAACTCTGTTCTTTGGAATGCCTGCAGTCTTGTATGTTAGGTATGTCATTGTATCCATAGGATTTGCAATGATTACTATGATTGCTTTTGGAGAGTATTTCAGAACATTTGCAACAACACCGTTAACAATACCGGCGTTAACTCCAATAAGCTCCTCTCTTGTCATACCAGGTTTTCTTGGAATACCTGATGTGATGACAACAACATCTGACTTGGCTGTTGCTTCATATTTGTTGGTTACACCAGTAACCTTTGTGTTGAAACCATACTGAATAGCTGTCTGGGTCATATCCAGAGCCTTTCCTTCAGATACGCCTTCCTTGATGTCAAGAAGAACAACTTCTGAGCAGAATTTCATGTGAAGAATTGCATTGGCAACTGTTGCACCAACGTTACCTGCTCCAATTACACTTACTTTTGCCATAATTTTTGATTTTTGATTTTATGTTATATAACTAAAGTCTTTTTGTTCGTAGATTTGCACCTGCGTACTGTATCCTACAAAGATACTAATTATACTTCTGAAACAATATTTTTTTAACATACTTATGATAAGTTATTTCAACGAGGACATAAAGTTTGACCTTAAGAACAAAAGAATTATTTCAGCCTGGATAAAATCTATCATAGATAACAAGGGTTACAATAGGGGAGACATTAATATTATATTTACCTCTGATGAATATCTGTTATCTGTTAATGAGAAATATCTTGGTCACAATTATTATACTGACATAATTACTTTTGACTACTGCGAGGACAGGAAGGTTTCAGGAGATCTTTTCATAAGTATAGATTCAGTTAAAGCAAACGCTCAAGATTTCAAGCAGGAATTTCTGACAGAGCTTCACAGGGTAATCATTCATGGCATACTTCACATGACAGGTTATGATGATCACACGCCTGAAGACGTTACCGCTATGCGCAAAGCAGAGGACGAGGCTTTGCAAGTTCTTGATACTCTATTAGTTAAGTAATCTTTACAGCGATAGTTTTGAAAGCTTTTCGCAAGTTCTTGAAAATTAACTGAATAAATGAAAGAGCAATTTAGGGAGAGGGTAAAAAATACCAAGAAAGTGCGGTGTTATGAAGTTTCGCAAGCCTTCCGCAATTCTTGAAAAGTATCAACAAACGCTTGCAAAACCTGAGTAATGAGTTATAACAATATATATGAAGTCATAGTAATTGGAGCCGGACATGCAGGATGTGAGGCCGCAGCTGCCAGTGCAAATCTTGGAAAGAAGACATTGCTGATAACAATGGATATGAACAAGATTGCTCAGATGTCATGCAATCCGGCAATCGGTGGAATTGCCAAGGGCCAGATTGTACGCGAGATTGATGCGCTTGGTGGTTATACAGCTTTGGTGACTGATGCAAGTACTGTTCAATTCAGAATGCTCAATGTTTCCAAAGGACCTGCAATGTGGAGCCCTCGTGCTCAATGTGACAGAATATATTTTTCTTATAACTGGCGCCATATTCTTGAGCACACTCAGAATCTTGATTTATGGCAGGATACAGTTACCGACCTCTTATTCTCTGAGTCTGTTTCCTCAACAGATGTTCCACGTGGAACAAAATATGTAAAAGGAGTCGTAACTTCTCTTGGATCAGTATTTTACAGCAAAGCAATTGTTATTACCGCAGGTACTTTCCTGAATGGTAAACTTTTTGTTGGCCTTAACAGCGTGGAAGGAGGAAGAGTAGGAGAGCCCGCCTCTGCAGGTCTCACAGAAAAACTCCTTGAGGCGGGAATCGTTTCAGACCGCATGAAGACCGGAACCCCTCCCCGCATTGATGCCCGCTCAATAGATTTGAATAAACTGGAGATCCAACTTGGCGATAGTGAACCATCCCGTTTTTCTTTCCTAAATATCCCTTCTGCAATTCAGAAATTCCACAAGCAATTAAGTTGCTATATGGTTCACACGAATCTTGATGTGCATGAGGAATTAAGGAAGGGTTTTGAGCAGTCACCACTGTTTACCGGAATGATTCACGGAAAGGGCCCGCGATATTGTCCGAGCATTGAAGACAAACTGAGAACTTTTGCAGGCAAGGACTCGCACCAGCTTTTCCTTGAACCTGAAGGATGGAATACTAACGAATACTATTTACAGGGATTCTCCTCTTCTTTGCCTCTTGCAGTTCAGTTCGATGCTATTCATAAAATTCCTGGCCTTGAAAACGCAACAATGTTCAGGCCAGCTTACGCAGTTGAATACGATTATTTCCCTCCAACTCAGTTGAAGTATTCTCTGGAAAGTAAATACATAGGCGGCCTGTTCTTTGCAGGGCAGGTCAACGGTACTACAGGATATGAAGAGGCAGCCGCGCAAGGTTTGATTGCTGGAATCAATGCGTGCCACTTGATTGATGGAAAGGATGCTCTGGTTTTGAAACGCGATGAATCCTATATTGGTGTCTTGATTGATGACCTGGTGTCAAAAGGAGTTGATGAGCCTTATAGAATGTTCACTTCCCGAGCAGAATACCGAATTCTTCTAAGGCAGGATAATGCAGATTTGAGATTAACGCCAATTTCGTATGATATTGGACTCGCATCCGAAGAAAGAATGCGAATGGTTGAGAAGAAATATTCAACAGTTGATACAGCTCAGCAATATCTTGAAACATCTTTCCTCAAACCAGATGAGATTAACAGGTTCCTTCAGGACAATGGATCAAGTCCTGTTGATGGAAAGAAGAATCTTTCAGACTTACTATCCAGACCTCAAATCAATCTTAGCTCTCTTCTTGGAATTGTTCCACGTGGAACAGAAGAGCTAGAGAATGCTATAAATGATTACATATCAAGTGTTTCGAGCGAGGGCCGTGTACATTTGAAATCAGGCGAAGCGTTTGGGTTTGCATATCAACCTTATATAGTTAATCAGGTTCAAAAGCTTGAATCCCATTGTGCAGATAACGCATTGCCAGGACAATCGGGGACAGCATGTCTTCAAGACCATTATGCAAAAACTATCAAAGAAGAAATGGACAAGTATTTGAGGGCGGAGGTTTTGCAAGACGTTGAGATTGCCGTCAAGTATAAAGGCTATATTGAGAGGGAAAGCAGGATTGCCGAAAAAATGAGGCGTCTTGAAACCCTTCAAATACCTGATAATTTTGATTATACAAGCGTTACTTCACTTTCTACTGAAGGCAGGCAGAAACTGATGCTCCATAGGCCTCAGACCATAGGACAAGCCTCAAGAATCCCTGGAGTCTCCACCTCGGACATATCTGTTCTTTTAGTTTGGTTCAGACGCTGAAACTATCTGTTAATTAATTGTTAATAACTGTTCAATTAAAGTCCTAATTGAACATTAGAAAGCGTATGACAAAATGTTTCAGATTAAATACAATTGCTCTGTTTACCAAAGAGAATAGATCAATTGCAGATTTCTATACAAAAGCTCTTGGATTCACTACCAATTGAGATGGAATACAGCCAAATGTTGAGATGACACTTGATGGTATTCGTATCCTTTTGTTTCCGCGCACTGAATTCGAAAAAATGGTATCGAAAGATTTCTCTTGGGAAATTACTTTCCTGAAAATCCTGCTTCAGGAAGGGTTATGGAGAAGCGTGGCTTTGTGGATACAGGCAAGCCGGTCAAGATTATGAAGCTGGCATTGTTTGTTCAGCATGG
Organism: Candidatus Egerieousia sp.; assembly: GCF_056211015.1. Lineage (NCBI taxonomy): Bacteria > Pseudomonadati > Bacteroidota > Bacteroidia > Bacteroidales > Candidatus Egerieousia > Candidatus Egerieousia sp. The sequence continues at coordinate 8,010 of NZ_JBAELF010000001.1, read as the reverse complement.
TACATCCTTTGTTTCCTTTAGAAATAGTTTATAACTTTGTTGAAATATAATCAATAATGTCAAAGGAAGAGATTGACAAGTCATATTTTGTAGCTTTCTGCATTGAGCAGTATAAAAAAGCAAAGGGTATGGATGGAGCAGCCATTGCTGATCTGTTCAAGAAGCATGGTGTTATTGATTACTTATACGAGAATTTTGATGTACTACATTCCCAGAGCCGGCAATGGCTACTTGAAGAAATAGACAATTTCATAAGCACGCACTGACATCATGAAAGTTTATCACGGAAGCCTTGAGATTGTGCCAAATCCAGAAATAAGGATTTCAGGTAGAACACTTGATTACGGATCAGGTTTCTACACTACAACAGATTATGACCAAGCCAAAAGATGGGTGGAACGTAGGAAGAATGATGGCATAAATGCCGGTTACATTAATGTTTATGAAATCTCAAAGGCAGTCATATTAGAAATGAAAACACTTTGGTTTGACTTTCCTACCGAAGAATGGGTTGATTTTGTTCACGAGAACAGGACCAGCAGGAATTTCAAACATGATTATGACTTTGTTTATGGCCCTGTAGCCAACGACAAAGTCTATGCTGCATTTGCTCTATACGAAGATGGCTTGCTTAACAAACAGGAACTCATTGCGGAACTTAAGACCTATGTTCTAGTTGACCAATTACTGTTACATACAGAGAAGGCTTTGGAGTGTCTTGCATTCATTGAATCCATAAAGATTGAATTATGAATCTCACTATAACAAAAGACAATGTTCATCTGTTGCTTCCCGGAAAGATAACATCAGTTTCTGCGATGTATGCTGATGATCACAAGTGCAGCATCATGGATGCAATGATGCTTTTCTATGCATCAGACATATATCAGGAACTGCAGAACGAGGAAACAAAGCTATGGCATCTTGGACCGGTTGCCCTATATGAGATTTGGCAAGCCAACCAATAAACATCTGCTTATTTGATGTGCTGCTACGTTATAGGAATATCATAGGGACTGTAGGGAAATGTTTTCAATTTGAGCGAGGTTGCGATTGGTCACATCCGTTTTCTGCGTTCGGCGCATCTTATTTTCGTTCTTATATTTCATTCCGATTGCTCATAAGTTATTTTTTATTTTTAAAAATTCCGGTGTTTTTTTAACCAACGTATGACATACGGTGTAACTATAGGAGCAAAAATGCCTGCCATAAGCCCGGCAAAGAGTATAACTATCTAATCCATACAAAGTCATTGTTACTGCAAGTTGAGTTTTATTGCCTCAATGAATTCGTCTATGTCTTCCTTGCGTGTGGCAAATGAGCACATCCAGCGTACCTCGTATGTACTTTCGTCCCATATGTAGAAGTAGAACTTCTCCAACAGCTTGTCACACAGTTCTTTAGGAAGAATTGCAAACACTGCGTTGCTTTCAGTCTTCTTTGATATCCTTATTTGAGGTATCTCTTCAAGACGTTTTGACAGATATTGTGCCATAGCGTTTGAATGTGAGGCCATTTCAAGGTATAATCCGTCTTTGAGATATTCTTCAAACTGTGCGGCTATGAATCTGTTCTTGGAGTACAGCTGTGTTGTCTGCTTCCTGTAGTATTCAAGTTCGTTGATTGCTATTTCCCTGTTCCTTGGATTCTGGTTCGGGCCATAGAATACAACAACAGCTTCTCCTACCAGCAATCCGTTCTTTGTTCCGCCAAATGAAAGAACATCCACACCGCAATAGTTGGTGAATTCCTTTATGTCCATTCCTAGAGATGCCGCGGCATTTGATATTCTGGAACCATCCATGTGGAGGAAGCCGCAATGCGAATGCATTATGGAAGCCAGTTCCTTGATTTCATCAGGAGTATAAATGGTGCCAAGCTCTGTAGGCTGGGAAATGGAAAGGATTCTTTTTGGAGCATGGTGCCAGTCCTTGTCGGAAGAGCCTTCGTACGGCATTTGCGCACGCAGCTGCTCTGCGCTTATCTTGCCATCGGGACAGTCAACTGTGAAGAATTCGCAGCCTGTGTATCTTGCCGGGCCACCGCATTCATCAACAATGATATGTGCTGATGAAGGACAGATCACGCTCTCGTAATATTTAACGAAAGGAGCTATTGAAACTATGTTGGCGCCTGTTCCATTGAATACAAAAATGGCCTTGCAATTGCCTCCAAGCATGTTTTCAAGAGAAGAGAGTACTTTCTGGGTATAGTCCTCATCGCCGTAGGCCACTCTGAAACCTGAGTTTTCTCTTTCAATTGCTTCAAGGATTCTTGGATGTACGCCGGAGTGATTGTCACTGCCAAAGCTGTGTTTCATTAAAATGTGTTCCATATTTGTGTATCTAAATTCTGCAAGTGGAATAAGTAATCTTCAAAAACAGAAGGAAAATTTCTCATAAATCTTATCAACTTATTTTTTTACGATTACTAAATTTGATAAATTTGCAACAAATTTAAAAAAATATAGATATGAATATCCCTGCAAATTTAAAGTATTCAAAAGATCACGAGTGGGTTAGCGTTGATGGTAATATTGCAACTATCGGTATTACTGATTTTGCTCAGTCAGAACTCGGTGATATAGTATTCGTTGACATCCAGACAGAGGGTGAGGAACTTGGCGCTGGTGAGAACTTCGGTTCAATAGAGGCAGTCAAGACAGTTGCCGATGCTTTGATGCCTGTTTCCGGCAAGGTTATTGAAGTTAACGCTGAGCTGGAAGGCGCTCCTGAACTTGTAAATTCAGATCCTTACGGACAGGGCTGGATGGTCAAGGTTGAAATGAGCAACGCCGCTGAGCTTGATGAGCTTATGGATGCTGCCGCATACGAGGCAATGATCAAATAATAGATGCTCGAAACTACAATTTCTTGAGACTCAGTTTGATGAGCTCTTCCAGAGAACATCCCGGCTTTTCCTTTCCCACTGCGGCGATGGCTTTTTGAGCTGCCGGTTTAGGGAAGCCCAGAAGCACAAGAGCTGAAAGCGCCTCAGATTCAGTAACCGAGGTGGCGGATGAAAGCACGCCGGGCAATGTGGCGGCCGTTTCACCGCCACCTTTGATTATCTTGTCCTTGAGCTCAATGATAACCCTCTGTGCACTCTTGAGACCTATACCCTTTATGCTTTTGATCTTATTCACATCCTCGGAGAGAATGGCGCCCCGCAGTTCATCGTAAGTAAGGGATGAAAGCATCATTCTGGCGGTGTTGGGGCCTATTCCGTTAACTTCAATCAGCATCAGGAACAGAGAACGCTCCTCCTTCTTGAAGAAACCGTAAAGCAGTTCAATATCCTCCCTCACATGGTGATAGGTATATAACTTCACCTCCTGCAGCTTCTGTATATCGGAATAGGTCTGGAGCGATATCTGCAGCAGATATCCTATGCCGTTGTTGTCCAATACCACTTCCGCCGGATTTATTTCCGCTATCTGTCCTTTGATGTAATCGTACATAATCTCAACGTATTTTTGAAATATCGGTGTAAATATAAGCAATTTCGTCAAGTAAACCGGGGGTTTCGTGTAATATCTTCCTGAATGTTTGGAAAGAGAGAGAATGAGAATTAAATTTGTACACAAAGTAAAATAAATGATATGGTTATCTTTTAAAAATTACAGTCTATGAAGAATAAATCAACAGAAAAGACAGCAGGAAAGCCAGCTTGGAAGAAAGCTGTGATTGGTGCAGCAGGTGTGGCCGCAGGTATTGGCGGTGTTGTTGCCGGCAGCGATTTATATGCTCAGGAGAATGATGCTCAAGAGAGTGAAGTTCAGGAGAATGAAGCCGTTCCAGAGAATGCAGCGGATGCAGCTGAAGTTCAGGAGCCCGAAATGGAAGAATTGTCTTTCAGCCAGGCATTTGCCCAAGCTCGCAGCCAGATGGGACCCGGACGGGAGTTTGAATGGAATGGCAGGATGTATTCAACCGATTTAAAAGAAGAATCAGACAATGATGAGGCCGCAGATGATGAGCTGTCCGTTGAGGAAGCTCAGGAAGTCAGCGTGGAAGAGGATCAGGAAACAAACGTTGAGGAAGCACAGGAAGCAAGCGTTGAGGAAGTTCAGGAAGTCAGTGCAGAAGAAGCGGAGGATGCGGAAGAGAGCGTTGAAATCAACGCAGAAACCGGTGACGAGGATTCGGAAATAGAGATACTCGGGGTTTCACAGGACACCGCAGATTCCGAGGAGCTTCCGGAACCTGGCGCCAACAGCCTTGATGGAGAGGATGTGATAGTTGTTGATATTGAATCAGAGCCGGAACCGGAAATGGAGCCTGTATTTGACAATGATATTCCTGAATCAGGTCCGGAAACAGCATTTGAGGAGCCGCTGGTTGATGCCGATTATACCAACGATGCAGTAATCGGATAATATATGAGAAAATCTGTAATCATTCTCCTCCTTCTGCTCCTTCCCCTTTGTCTTGAGGCCCGCAGGATTTATGTTCTTGCAGCGGGAGTTTCGGATTATCCGGGCACAGAAAACGATCTCCGTCTTCCATGCAATGATGCCCGGGCAATAAGTAACTTGTATAAGCAGAACTCGGATGCAGAGATCATACTTCTTACCAACGAAAATGCAACCAGGGAAAATATTCTGAACAAGGCCAAGGCTTTGTTCTCGCAAGCAGGGCCCAATGATATTGTTGTATTGTTTTTCAGCGGTCATGGCTTTCCTGGCGGATTTGTAGTTTACAACAAAGTTGGCATTTCATACAGGGAAATGTATTCTGTGTTCGCAAACTGTCCGGCAAAAAACAAAATGATATTTGCGGATGCCTGCTATTCGGGCAAAATGAATTCACTGGGGAAGGGCGGACATTCCAAGGACAAGAAAGGCGTAATGTTCTTCCTGTCTTCAAGAGACAATGAAACATCCAGAGAAAGATCGGATATGGAAAACGGTTTTTTCACCGCCTGTCTTCTCAGCAGTCTCAAGGGCGGTGCCGATGCAAACGGAGACAGAATCATCACGGCCCGTGAACTGTTTGTAAAGGTTAAAGCAGGGGTAATGAGACTTTCCGCAGGAGCCCAGCATCCTGTAATGTGGGGCAGTTTCAATGACAATATGGTGGTAATGTCCTGGAAGCATAGCTAAGTTTTTTTGCCATTCTTGTATTTATTTTTATATGTCTTTATATTTGTAGGAAAATTGGCGTGATTCAGTATGTCTTCAATTACCAGAGTGTTATACCTCAGCACCAGAGATGAACTCTACAGGCTGGATATCTCCTGTATTGTTTATCTGGAGGCCGATGGTAATTATACGAGGATATACATGAAGAACGGGCTGGTGGTCATGCTGTGCATGGGACTTGCCGGAATGAACGAGCTCATAAAGGCTAAAATAACCGCAGATTCATACAAGTTTTTAAGGATAGGTAAAAAATATACAGTTAACCTTGCGTTTTTCTTCAGCCTCAACACTCTCAAGCAGAAACTCGTTCTCAGTGACCAGAGTTCCTTTTCAATAACGCTTGACATTTCAAAAGAAGCATTGAAGAAACTCAAGGATTACATGGTTTTGAAAAATCAAGACGTAGAATAATGAGTATCATAATTGGAAGAGAAGAGAATACGGATGCTCCAAGACTTTCCCTTCAGGTTAACGGGGAACAGTTGTGGTTAGGACAACCGGGCAGCGTCCCCAAAAGCGTAAGCAGAAAACACTGCAGTATGGATATAAACAGCAATGGAACCTTTACCATTACAAATATATCCGAGAGCAATCTGCTGGAAATCAACGGCAAACTTATGCTCAAAAGTTCCGATGTCACGCCCGATTCCGTTGTAAGGCTCGGTCGGGCCGGGTATGTTCTGGAACTGAAGGCCATAATGAATCTGCTTTCTACAAAAAAGGTTTATTCCATTGCCCATCTTAAAGAGGTTTATGACAATTACGTATCTGAAAACGAACAGCTTCAGATAAGACAAAGTCAGATTCAGGCTCTTGCCACACTTCCCGGCGTTCTTTCTCCAATCTCACTTATTGTGGCATTTACAAGCCAGAATCAGAGCCTGCGTATTGTAATGTATGTGTTCACTGCAATTTTTGCTGCTGCCACCTTCATTTGGAGAATGTATAACGCCAAGGCTCTTCCAAACAAGAAGAAAATCATTGCGGACAAATTCAGCAAAGAATATGTATGCCCTAACAAACTCTGCGGCAAGGAGCTTGTGAACTACAAGTACACCAACCTCGTGAATGCAGCTTGCTGTCCGTACTGCAAGGCAAAATTCAAGGAGAAATAGTTCCTGAAAATACAATATATGTCTGAGAAAGAATTGAACAGCGGATTGATGCTCAAGCACGGGGAGTATCGTATTGTAAGGACGCTCGGTCAGGGCGGCTTTGGCATTACGTATGAGGCAGAGCAGGTTTCGTTAGGCAGGCGGGTTACCATAAAGGAGTTCTATATGAAGGATTTCTGCAGCAGGGAGGATGGCAGCTCGCATGTAAGTTCACCAACTATGGGCGATAAGGGACTTGTTGACAGATTCAAGGAGAAATTCATAAAAGAGGCCAGGATGCTGGCCGCTTTCTCCCAGCAGTCCATTGTAAGGGTCATAGATGTCTTTGAAGAAAACTGCACGGCCTACTATGTAATGGAATACCTTGAGGGCGGTTCTCTGTACAGTCTTGTTAACAGAAAGGGCGGACTCAAAGAGAAAGAGGCGCTGGTATATATACAGGAGGTTGCAGAAGCACTGGACTATATACACAAAAGAAACACATTGCACCTTGATGTCAAGCCTGAAAATATAATGCTGAACAATGAGGGAAGGGCGGTTCTGATTGATTTCGGCATATCAAAGCGCATTGACAATGAAGGCCATCTCACCAGTTCAACACCGCTCGGCGTATCAAAGGGCTACGCTCCATTGGAGCAGGTGGCTCAGGACAATGTAAGTACATATTCACCGGCCACGGACATTTATTCATTGGGAGCCACATTGTACTTTCTTCTCACCGCCTGCCAGCCTCCGGAAGCCTCAATCCTGCTGAAAGGATTGCCTGCAGCTGAACTTGACGCCGCCGGAATAAGCGAGAGAACAAAGAATGCCTTGAGCTGCGCAATGAAAGTCTGGAAAGAGGAGCGTCCGCAAAGCATAGATGACTTCCTTAACCTGCTCAACGGAACAACGGAAGCTCCGGCCCCCGCAGCGGGCGGACACATTGAAAATCCGGCTGCGCAGGACTCCGGGAAATCAAAATGCAATTGTGCATCTGAAGACACCATATTGCTTTCCGGAGGAAAAATCAACGGTCACGAGTGTGTTGATCTGGGTTTGAGTGTAAAGTGGGCCACCTGTAACGTGGGAGCTTCCAGGCCGGAGGAATACGGAAAATACTATGCCTGGGGAGAAACGGGTCCCAAGGACAGTTACGAATGGAGCAATCTGAAATATTGCAACAGGAATCCAAGCATTTTTTCAGGCGCTAAATTCTTCAAATATGTTTCAGACAAGAAATTCGGCCCTGTTGACGATAAGACAAAACTTGACCCGAGAGACGATGCCGCCAGATCTGAATGGGGCGGCAGCTGGAGAATGCCAACCAGGGCTGAACAGGACGAACTGAGGAAAAAATGCAAGTGGGAGTGGACAACGCAGGGAGGACACAAAGGATACAAGGTAACAAGCAAGCTCAACGGCAGGAGCATATTCCTTCCTGCAGCGGGTTGGCGTGACGGTTCAAGCACCGTTGATGTTGGTTCACACGGTTACTATTGGTCCGCATCGCTTTGTGTGAACACTCCAAGCAATGCCTATTATTTATACTTTGACATTGACGACATTCATTGGTACGATTACGAAAGGAGGGGCGGCCAGTCTGTAAGGCCTGTATCGGAATGATATTTATGACAAATGAAACCCTCATGACATAATTTGTAGTCGCCAAAGTTCATGAAAAGGGTTGACGCCCGTCTATATTATATACACCAATATACATTAGACTATGGCAGACATCCAGTTCACACAGGTCGTATCGCGCGGTTGCGG